>WBUV01000318.1 GCA_008933525.1 Bacteroidales bacterium
AGTTATAGTCCTTTCAGTATTTAACGGATTCGATACGCTTATTGGTCGACTTTACTCAAGCATCGATTCAGATATTAGAATATTACCCCACGAAGGCAAAACTTTTTCAGCAAATTCTCAAGAAATCGATAGAATAAGAAACCTTGAAGGGATTGCTGTTTTTGCTGAAATTTTTGAGGAGAATGCCCTGTTCCGTTACCGAAGTAAGCAGCACATTGGAACAATTAAAGGCGTTAGTAGGAATTATACCGATTTAACCGGTGTTGATTCTATGCTGGTTGATGGTGAGTTTAAGCTATGGAATGGAAGTCAACCAATGGCAATTATTGGACAAGGCGTTGCTTACTTTTTAAACGCAAATTTAGCTCATTTCGATCCGTTAGCCATTTTTGTTCCTAAACGAGGAAAAGCGAGCCTCTCGATAGAATCGGCCTTTGGTAAAAAGTACATTATGCCCTCTGGGGTATTTGCCGTTGAACAGGATTTCGATACGCAATACGCAATTGCCCCAATAGAGTTTGTTCGCGAATTGCTGGGATACGATTCAACAACAGTAACGTCCATTGAGTTAAAGGTTGAAAAAGGGCATAACCCCGAAAAAATTAAGCGGGAAGTTGAGCAAATATTAGGAAGTAACTACAAGATTCAGAACCGTTTTCAGCAAAACGAATCGCTATACCGCACCATGAAATCGGAGAAGTTTGCCATTGGAATGATACTTACTTTAATTCTTATAATTGCCTCATTTAACATTGTTGGATCGCTCTCGATGCTAATAATTGAGAAGCGCAAGGATGTTGAAACTCTCCGCAGCCTTGGTGCCGATAACGATTTAATCCGCAAAATATTCATGGCCGAAGGCTTGCTGATTTCCATTGGCGGAACAATAATTGGAACCATACTTGGATTGGTTGTTTGCTGGGCGCAAATTACATTCAAGCTGATTAAACTCGAGGGCCGTGGTAATTTTATAATCGATGCTTACCCAGTAGATGTTCAATTTGGCGATATTGGCCTAATACTTCTAGTTGTTTTAACCATTGGTTTTGTTGCAGCACGTTTCCCGGTACGAATGATTACCAAGCGCATTCTTAGTGCTAATGAGAGAGATAGTTTATAGTAATAAATCAATTACTTCCCTAAATAATTATGAACCTTTGTTTAGCCCTTGCCAGTTTACTTTTCCTTAGCCCGCAGAACGACACGGTTACCAACGAACAGTCCAAAAAAGAATTTAAAGGTAAAGTGAAAGAAGTTACTTATTATTCCTACAGTGTTTCAAATATTGAAAAGGACCATATTAATCCAGACACAATCAATCCTGAAAAACAGACTAAATTAGTTCTTGATAAAAAGGGAAACAAAATTGAACGTTATGATTATTGGAACGATCAATTGTCTAAAACCTACAAATATAAATACAATGATGAAGGAAAAGTCTTGGAAGTCAATTACTATAATTATATAAGCAATATTTCCTCCAGAGAAACACATTTATACAATAAAGATTCAAATGAGGTAGAATGGTGCATTTATGATGATAAGGATAGTTTAACCTCTCGCTGGGAGTGGGTTTATCATAAAAATGGGAAATTAGATAAGTTAGTTGCAATTTCTGATAGTAAAGTAGTATGGGACAACGAATATGATTCATTATGGAGAAAAACAAAACTTTACACTTATTCAAATGATAGTTTAACACAACGTGAGTTTTGTGAATATGATGATGAAAACAATATGGTTGAGCACACTTCATATATTGGAAATGAAAGAATATGGCAATCAACCTTCAAGTATGATAGTTGTGGAAATAGAATCGAAACTATTCGAATATCTAGGAATGGAGCTAATACATGGACAAAGAAGAAGGTATCAAATGAAAATGGAATTAAAATTGAAAAAACATTTTTCTTAGATAGCAGTGGAGCTATTAAATTTTGGACTTCTCTTAAGATAGATTCAATTAATCGTGAAACAGAATCAATAGCCTACAACAACAAAAATCAGATTACCAGAAGATTCGTAAATAAAAAAGATAAAAATGGTATTACAATTTCTACAATAATGACTGATTCAACAAGCAATTTAGAATCGGCTTCATTCTATGAATATAATGATAAACAGGATTTGATAGTCCAGTCAAATATATACCCCAATTCAAATAGTCTCTACACTGTCTACAGTTATGAATACGACAGCAAGAATAATTGGACTAGAAAAATATCTTATCGTAATGGCTTAGCCTATTGTGTTGAGAAACGCGAGTTTGTGTATTTCGAAGATTAGAGTCTATTGTCTGCTTTAGTAAACCAACAAATTACATCCCCTAATCGGAGCATTATCCATCCTTCCCATCACCTCAAAACTGCCATCGGCAAAGAGTTTTCCCATATCCTGGGTTTGAATAAATGAGCAGGAGTTTACGTTGGCTAAATCTATAACATTTATTGCTCCACTACTTGCGGTGGTTTTGGAATGTAGCGGGTCATAAGGGTCTCTTACAAGGATTTTCATCCACGGTGGGCAACGGAAAATGCCATTTCCATTGGAGTACGCTTGCGAAAGCAGCTCGGTCATTCCATACTCGGAGTGTATTGCATCTACCCCAAACGATTTGCAAAGAATGGAGTGTAGCTCCTCGCGTATCATCTCCTTGCGGCGGCCTTTCATTCCACCTGTTTCCATTACAATGGTATGTTTAAGGTTTAGGTTAAATTTCTCCGCCAAATCGAGCAGAGCAAATGTTACACCTATAAGTAAGCATTTTTGTCCGCTGGAGTTTAGTTTTACCAGTAAATCAACCAATTCGTCGTATTGGTTTAGGAAAAAGCCACTATTGGGGTTATTGCTTTGCTTTATCAACTCATCAACCATATACACCAGCGATGAACCCGTACGTTCAAGGTATGCTGGGAGCAATGCAAGAATGCAGTAATCGCTAGGTTTTTCGTAAAACAGTTCAAATCCTTTGGTAAAGCTATCAACATAAAGCGATACATCTGAAACTTGATGCCTACTGGTTTCAATACCAGTTGTGCCGCTGCTGGTGAATACAATTTCAGGCGAAAGGTTGTTGCCAATTACATCGTGGGTTTTGAAGAATTGTATGGGTAAAAATGGAATCTTCTCAATGGTATCAACACTATTTGGGTTAATTCCCAAAAGGGTTACATACTCGTTGTAAACCTTAAGGGTGTTGTATTGATGACGAAAAACCTCAAGCGCAATCTCCTGAAATTCCTCGTTACTGGATATGTTGAATATTTTAGATTTATTGCTCATCTATTTAAAAATATAACCCTGTCAAGGTTATAATCCTGACAGGGTTGCAAAGTTAGATAATTTATTATTATCCTCTAATAGCCTTAATACCTGGAAGTTCTTTACCCTCCATATACTCCAACATAGCGCCACCGCCAGTTGAAACGTACGATATTTTATCGGCTAGTTTATTCTTGTTAACCGCAGCAACGGAATCGCCACCGCCTACAAGGCTGAAAGCACCTTTCTCGGTAGCATCAGCAATTGCTTTTGCTATTTCTGATGTTCCTTGAGCGAATTTCTCCATCTCAAACACTCCCATTGGACCATTCCAAAGAATTGTTTTGGACTCAGCAATAACTTCCGACAGTATTTTAATTGATTCTGAGGCAATATCCAATCCCATCCATCCATCGGGGGTTTGGTCAATTGCAGTGATGTTTGTGTTGGCGTTAGCATCAAAGGCATCGGCATTAACAGCATCAACAGGAAGGTACACCTTTACACCTTTTGCTTTGGCTTTCTCTAATAGTTGCTTTGCAAGGTCGAGTTTATCCTCCTCGCAGATAGATTTACCAATCTTTCCACCCTGGGCCTTAATGAAGGTATAGGTCATACCACCACCAATAATCAGGTTGTCAACTCTTTCTAATAAATTTTCAATAATTAGAATCTTATCGGAAACCTTTGCTCCACCCATAATTGCAGTGAAAGGTTTTTCTGGAGCCTTAAGCACCTTATCCATAGCGTTTAACTCGCTATTAATTAGGTAGCCAAACATACTATCGTTTGGAAAGTGTGCAGCAATAAGGGCTGTGGAAGCGTGAGCACGGTGAGCTGTTCCAAAAGCATCGTTTACATAGCAATTTGCATAACCGGCAAGCTGCTTAACAAAGTTTTTTTGGCTCTCCTTAATTTTTACTTTAGCTTCTTTCTTTTGTTCCTCGGTAGCATCTTCGGGCACACTGTAGGCTTTTTCTTCTTCTTCTTCGTAGTATCTTTGGTTTTCAATAACAAGAACTTCGC
>WBUV01000319.1 GCA_008933525.1 Bacteroidales bacterium
AAGCTTATCAACCTGATTAATTGTATCGTTTTGTCCAAATGCCAAATCTGCAAAAGAAATTAAAAGTGATATTGCCGAAAGCAATAGTATATTAGTTCTCATGGTTAAACTTGATTTTATTGTTCTTTACAAATTTACTGATTCTTTTTTATCACCAAAGTTTATGCCTATTTACAAACGAAAAAAGAAAAGCTGTCGGTACATCCAACAGCTTTCTTTGTTATAATGTTGAGAATTATTATTTAACTTCTTCAAAGTCAACATCAGTAACCTCTTTGTCGTTCTTAGGGTTACCCGACGATGCTCCTGCATTAGGATTTGCTTGTTGCTCCTGTTGTTGGCCAGCTCCTTGCGCCTTGTACATCTCCTCCGATGCAGCTTGCCATGCAGCATTAAGCTCGTTTGTAGCAGTTTCAATTGCAGCAATGTCTTGACTCTTGTGAGCGTCTTTAAGTTTTGCCAACCCTTGCTCTATTGGGCCTTTTTTATCGGCAGGAAGTTTATCGCCAAACTCTTTTAGTTGCTTTTCGGTTTGGAAAATCATACTATCGGCAGCGTTGATTTTGTCGATTTTCTCTCTTGCCTCTTTGTCGGCAGCCTCGTTGCGTTGAGCTTCTTCGCGCATACGCTTGATTTCCTCGTCGGTAAGACCCGATGAAGCCTCAATGCGGATTTTTTGCTCCTTGCCAGTTCCTTTATCCTTAGCGGTAACGTGTAGAATACCGTTTGCATCGATATCGAAAGTTACCTCAATTTGGGGTACTCCGCGTGGTGCTGGTGGTAGACCATCTAAGTGGAAACGTCCAATTGTTTTATTGTCCTTTGCAAGTTGACGCTCACCCTGTAGGATATGAATCTCAACCGAAGGCTGATTGTCCGCTGCGGTGGTAAATGTTTCCGATTTGCGTGTTGGGATTGTTGTGTTAGCATCAATCAACCTTGTGAAAACACCACCAAGAGTTTCGATACCTAATGATAGAGGTGTTACATCGAGTAGCAATACGTCTTTTACTTCGCCAGTTAGCACACCACCCTGGATAGCAGCTCCAACGGCAACAACCTCATCGGGGTTTACGCTCTTGTTAGGTGTGCGACCAAAGAATTTCTCTACAATTTGTTGTACGTGAGGAATACGGGTTGAACCTCCAACCAAAATAACCTCGTCAATGTCTGATGCTTGTAATCCTGCGTCAGATAATGCCTTACGACAAGGCTCTATGGTGCGTTGGAACAAATTGTCCGATAATTTCTCGAATTGTGCACGGGTTAATGATCTTACCAAGTGTTTTGGAATTCCATTAACTGGCATAATGTATGGCAGGTTGATTTCGCTTGAGGTTGTGCTCGAAAGTTCAATTTTAGCCTTTTCTGCAGCTTCTTTTAAGCGCTGTAAAGCCATTGGGTCTTTGCGTAAATCAATTCCTTCGTCTTTTAGGAACTCCTCTGCCAACCAATCAATAATAACTTGGTCGAAGTCGTCGCCGCCAAGGTGAGTATCTCCGTTGGTCGATTTTACTTCGAATACGCCATCGCCTAGTTCTAGGATAGAGATATCGAAAGTACCACCACCAAGGTCGAATACAGCTACTTTAACATCTTGGTGCTTTTTGTCCATTCCGTAAGCCAACGCAGCAGCAGTAGGCTCATTGATAATACGGCGAACTTTTAGACCAGCAATCTCCCCAGCTTCTTTAGTTGCCTGACGCTGCGAGTCGCTGAAGTACGCAGGAACAGTGATAACAGCTTCTGTAACCTCTTGTCCAAGGTAATCCTCAGCGGTTTTCTTCATCTTCTGAAGTACCATAGCTGAGATTTCCTGTGGAGTGTAGAGTCTGCCATCGATATCAACACGTGGAGTGTTGTTTTCGCCACGGGTTACCTTGTAAGGTACGCGTGGAACTTCAACTGCAGCAACCTTATCGTAAGTTTCACCCATGAAACGTTTAATGGAGGATACTGTCTTTTGTGGGTTGATAATAGCCTGACGTTTTGCAGGATCACCAACCTTGCGTTCTCCGTTTTCTACAAAACCAACAATCGAAGGAGTTGTGCGTTTACCTTCGCTATTGGTTATTACAACCGGCTCGTTTCCTTCCATTACGGAAACACATGAGTTGGTTGTTCCTAAATCGATTCCAATAATTTTACCCATTGTTGTATTTATTTAATTCTATATGGTTTTTGTTTTATTTATTTCAACACTTCAGATTTATCAATGACTGTGCCACAGGAAAAATTGTAAGTTTAACGTACATTTCTGTCAGAATTATAGAATTTTTGGAGTTAGTTTGTCAGTCGATTTAGATGGATAAAGATATATTTTGTGATTATGTTGTTGTTTATTAGATTGTTATCTTTAATTGTGTCAATATGTCAGTTTTGAGTTGATTTTTTGTTTGCCGATACCATGATTCTTGTTTCACCAACTAAGTGTTTATGTTAGAATATTGCTTTACCTTTGCAGTGTTAACCTTAAAGAATTTAGAGTATGTCAAGAGAAGGTAATGTAAAGGTTGTTACAACCCATGTTTTGCACGAGATGAAATTGCGTGGCGAGAAAATAGCCATGCTTACAGCATACGATTACTCCATGGCTCGCATTTTGGATGCAGCCGGTATAGATGTTCTTTTAGTAGGCGATTCTGCCTCAAACGTAATGGCAGGCCATGAATCGACTCTGCCAATTACGCTCGACCAGATGATTTACCATGCCAGTTCTGTGATGCGCGCAGTAAAGCGTGCATTGGTTGTGGTGGATTTACCCTTTGGAACGTATCAAGGTAACTCTAAGCTGGCTTTAAACTCAGCTATCAGAATAATGAAGGAGAGCGGTGCCGATGCTGTTAAATTAGAGGGAGGTGCAGAGATTATCGATTCAGTTACCCGTATTCTTTCGGCAGGTATTCCTGTGATGGGCCACCTTGGGCTAACTCCCCAATCAATCCATAAATTTGGGACTTACGTTGTTCGGGCAAAGGAAGAGGCTGAGGCTAAAAAACTGGTTGAGGATGCTCATAAACTCGAAGAGGCAGGCTGTTTTGCCATTGTTCTGGAAAAAATTCCTGCCAAACTTGGTGCTCAGGTAGCAAGCGAACTCAAAATTCCTATAATAGGTATTGGTGCAGGTAGCGGAGTCGATGGTCAAGTGCTTGTAACTCACGACATGCTTGGAATTACTCAGGAGTTCTCTCCACGTTTTCTTCGTCGTTATCATAATTTATTTGCTGAGATGACAGGTTCGTTTCAGTCGTATATAAAGGATGTGAAATCGAAAGATTTCCCCAACGAGAGGGAGCAGTACTAAGTTTAGAATTTTCAATAAATAGTAATAATGGATTTTACTTCGGATAGAATCCTCTTTGAGGATAACCATTACATTGCTGTGCAGAAACTTTGTGGCGATATTGTTCAGGTTGATAAAACTGGCGATGAGTCGCTTCTCGATATGGTTAAGCGTTTTATCAAAGCACGCGATGCCAAGCCCGGCAATGTTTTTCTTGAGGTAACCCATAGGATCGATAGACCTGTTAGTGGCGTGGTTCTGTTTGCTAAAACAAGCAAGGGCTTAAGCCGAATGAATAATCTATTTCAGGAAGGGAAAATTGGAAAAAAGTACTGGGCAGTTGTAAAAAACCGTCCACCACTCGATTCCGATTTGCTGGTGCATTTTCTGGTTCGCGATTCTAAGAAGAACAAGTCGTATGTGTATCCAAGGGAAGTTCACGGTTCTAAGGAGGCGAGGCTCAAATACAAACTTGTGGGAAAAACAAAGAGCTATTTCCTTTTGGAAATTGAGTTGATTACTGGGCGACATCATCAAATTCGTAGTCAACTTTCTAAGATTGGTTGTCCAATCAAAGGCGATTTGAAGTATGGATACGACAGGTCTAATGCCGATGGCGGCATTCATCTTCACTCCCGGATGTTCGCATTTAAGCATCCAATAACCGAGGAGGATGTTGTTATTCTTGCTCCTCCTCCAAAGGATTCCATTTGGGACGAGTTTTTGGTTCTGAATATTGATTGAAGTTACATTACCGATTGTCACCCTGAACTTGTTTCAGGGTCTTTTTTTGATGCTGAAACAAGTTCAGCATGAGGAGTAAATTCTGAGTTTATCTAATGATTTACTGGTTTCTAATATTACGCTACTTTGTAACTCAAAAGTAGGAATACCAATCGATTAACTATAATTATTTTGCCGCTATGCGGCTTGATGACTAGCAGCAGAGCTGTGTCATATTTGTAGTTAATTAGTAATTGGATTGACCTAA
>WBUV01000320.1 GCA_008933525.1 Bacteroidales bacterium
CCTCCAATGAATACCAACTTAAGATATACACCTGGTCAACAACCCCGTGAAATTGATACTATTTTCGATTTTAGTTCCGTAATGGGTATTCTGCGAGCTGCAGAAAAATGCAATGGCTCTGGCGATTGCCGCAAAACGCACCTTTCTGGCGGAACTCTTTGCCCCAGCTATATGGCAACGCTCAACGAAAGTAACACAACTCGAGCTAGAGCAAACTTATTGAGAGAATTCTTAACAAATAGTAAAAAGAAAAATCCATTCAACCATAAGGAACTCTACGAAATACTCGACCTCTGCCTTTCGTGTAAGGGTTGTAAGAATGAATGTCCATCGAGTGTTGATATGGCTAAGTTGAAAGCCGAATTTTTACAGCATTGGTACGATTCCAATGGGATCCCGCTACGTAGTAGAGTGATAGCATACATTACACATATTAACCGATTGGGAAGTGTTACTCCACAAGTAACCAACTTTGTACTATCAAATAAAATCACATCGAAAATTCTAATGAAAAGTTTGGGTTTTGAGCCCAAGCGCACATTGCCACTACTAAGCAAAACAACGCTCAAAACATGGCATAAAAGAAATAAAACTAGCCAGCAATTCCCCAACGGATTAGTATACCTCCTCCCCGATGAGTTCACCAACTATAACGATTCTCACATTGGTATAAAAGCAATTGAATTACTGAACTCATTGGGCTACGAGGTTATTCTAGTTGATATTTTTGAGAGCGGACGAACATACATCTCTAAAGGCTTAATCAGAACTGCGAAAAGAATTGCAAACAAGAATATTGAGAAGCTAAAAGGTTTTATAAGCGATGAAACTCCACTAATTGGAATTGAGCCATCGGCAATACTTAGCTTTAGGGATGAATACCCCGATTTGGTTTTGTCACATAATAAACAAGCAGCCATTAAGTTAGCAAAAAACGCATTGCTATTCGAGGAATTCTTTATGCGTGAGGTTGAAAAGGGTAAAATCAAAAAAGAACAATTCAAAGAGCAAAACATCAGTATAAAACTACACGGGCACTGCCAACAAAAAGCAGTTGCATCCACTACATCAACAAAATCAATGCTTTCATTCCCTAATGGCCATACAGTAACCGAAATCCCAAGCGGGTGCTGTGGAATGGCAGGTGCTTTTGGTTATGAGAAGGAACACTACGAGATCTCCCTAAAGGTTGGAGAACTAGTTCTATTCCCCGAAGTAAGAAAAACGCCCGAAGAAGTTGTTATTGTTGCCCCAGGAACAAGTTGTCGCCATCAAATAGCCGATGGAACAGGGAGAAAAGCATATCACCCAATAGAGATCATGGCAAGAGACTACAAATGCTAAAAAGTAAATAAAAATTTGTTGAAGACTCACTATTATGACAAAAAAATGTAAATTGCTTTTGTTTTAATAACCATTTGTCGAACTAAAACCTTTACCAAATGAAACTAAAAGTTAAACATCAGGAAGACTACTCACGTTTAGAGTTAATCCTCAGGACTATCTTTGGATTTTTGTACATTGTCTTACCTCACGCATTCCTACTAATTTTTGTTGGATTATGGGGACAAATCCTGCAAATCATAGCTTTTTGGGCAATTCTTTTCACCGGCAAGTACCCAAAAAGTCTTTTTGACTTTCAGGTTGGATTACTTCGCTGGAATTTAAGATTAAGTGCCAGAATTTATAATGTTTCCGATGGTTACCCAGCATTTGGTGTTAAAGGTGCAGATGAGTTCACATCGTTGGAGGTTGAATACCCTGAGTCTGTTAGTCGTGGATTAATGCTTGTTCGCTTTTTCTTCGGATGGATCTACGTTTATATCCCTCATATGTTTATCCTTATGTTCAGGGGTATTTTTGTTAACATACTTATTTTCTTGTCATGGTTTATAGTATTATTTACAGCCAACTATCCAGAGACTTTCCACAACTGGGTTGTTGGGCAAATACGTTGGGGCACTCGCATTAGTTTGTATATGGCTTATATGTCTGATACGTACCCAGCATTTACTGGCGACGAATTACCAGAAGAGGTATAAAAAATTAAAAATACTGTAAAAGAGAAGTATTCTGTACTTCTCTTTTCTTTTGTCAAATAACTAATAAAAATTTATATGGAATTTCATCCAATACCCCAACCCGAAGAGGTTACCGAGAGAGAAAAGCAGGATGCAATGGGCGCATACCTTATGATGTTTGCCACAACCGCTATTGGTTTACCATTACCAATTGTTAATATGATTGCTTCGATTGTTTACTTTTTTGTAAATAAGTCAAAGGGCCGTTTTGTTCAGTTTCACTCGCTACAATCGATGTATTCTCAACTACCCGTATCAATACTTAATAGTTACTTAGTAATTTGGGCTATTGTAAATATTACAAAGGATAATCCTTTTACTAATGTCTTCTGGGGTTTGATGATAACTGCAGGAGTATTCAATTTACTATACTTCATTTTTAGCATTATTGGTGCGGTTAAGGCATACCGTGGACAATTTTACTATTTCCTTTTCTTTGGTCGTTTATCTTACATTCAGGCATATAAAATGAAAGAAGATAAAGAAAACCAGACAGTAAATATGCCTCCAAAAATGTAATGACAATGAAAAAAGTACTTATTGAACTACTTATTTTACTTGGTATTGGCGGAATTCTTTGGGCTGCATTCGCAATATTTATTAAAATGCCTGAACGTCCTACATTAATTTCTATTGAGAATGAGCAATCTATTGGCGAACGTATGCTAACAGTATTCTACAACTTAATGGATTTACTGAGAAAAACGATTTATATATTGATTCTGTACTCGCTGTAACTGCTGATACATTAAGAAACATTCAGGATGACGCTAAGTACGACTATAAGTTTATTTTGGTTGATAACGAAATGGTTAATGCCTTTGCACTACCAGGAGGTTACATAATTATCACCACCGGATTAATCAAATTCTGCGAGACACCAGAGGAATTACTATCGGTTATCTGTCATGAAATTGGACATATCGAAAAGCGTCACGTAGTAAGTAGATTGGTTAAGGATATTGGATTATCTCTTTTAACATCTAACGACCCTTACGTTTCTGGTGAAATTGCTAAAGAATTACTCTCACAAGGCTATAACAGAGAACAGGAGGAGGAGTCTGACCTATTCGCCTGCGAGTTACTATTGAAATGCGACCTTGAACCCCGTGCAATGGCATCGTTTTTTAGACGATTAAAGGAAAAGAACGAGAATGGTATTTACGACAATTTCGAGATACTATCATCGCATCCCAATATGAATAAACGGGTTAAAAACGTGTTAGCATTCAAAGTTCCTGAGGGTTTTACAGCAAAGGAATCGTGGATAAATATTGACGAAATGAAAAAAAGGGTGGAACAATAATCCACCCTTTACCTTTTCGACAAAATCTCCTTAAATATTTCGTATAGTTCTACTGATTTTATTGGCTTTGTGATATAGTAATTGCAACCTGCTTCAATTGCCAACTGACGTTCCTCCGTCATAGCATAAGCTGTTTGAGCTACAATTGGTATTCTGGAGTTATTTTCCCGAATTGCTCTAACTGCATCGTAGCCGTTCATTACTGGCATTTTAATGTCCATCAAAACAACGTCAACGATATTTTGAGAGAAGATTTCAATTGCCTCCTGACCATTGTTTGCCCTTAGCAAATTAGCATTTGTGCCTTCAAGCAATTTTTGCAAGAGTAAATAGTTATAGTAATCGTCCTCGGCAATAAGAATTGTTTTATCCTTTAAATCAATATGGTTCGATTCCACAATTTCATTTTCATCAGTAGCATGCATTTTTTCGTATGGTAAAGTAAAGAAGAAGGTTGAACCTTTATTTGGTTCCGACTCAATCCAAATTTCCCCACCCATCATCTCAATAATCGACTTACAAATTGAAAGCCCCAAACCAGTTCCACCATAACCTCGGGATAACTTATCATCAACCTGCCTGAACCTTTCAAAAATTAAATCGTGAAATTCTTTAGGTATTCCAATACCAGAATCTTTAACGTAAAACTCAAGATGAGCATCCTTAAGTTTATATCCAAACTCAACAAACCCTTCGTTGGTAAACTTAACTGCGTTGCTTATAAGATTGTTGATTATTTGAGTTAACCTATGCTCGTCGGTATTAATAGAATCAACTATGGTAGGTAGTCCATAGCTTACATTAAACCTTAAACCTTTCGATTTTGCATTGTTGCTATGCAAGGAATAAATATTCTCAAGCAATCTGTTGAGTTTAACAGTAT
>WBUV01000321.1 GCA_008933525.1 Bacteroidales bacterium
CTTTTTAACAACCTGAACGGAAATAACGGTTTGTCCATTAAGGCGAGCTTTAGTTGATGCTTCCTCGTAACCATCAATAACATCGGCCACATCGCGAACGTAAATTGTTCTGTCCTGCTCGCGCTTTACTACAATTTCTTCAATCTCCTTGATAGACTTAAACTCACCAAGAATACGGATTGAACGACGCATTTTGCCGAGTTTAATATCTCCTCCCGACATCGATACGTTTTCGTAGGCAATAGCCCCCTCAATATCGTTAAAGGATAATCCGAGAGCTTCCATTTTAATCATATCAACCTCAATGGCAATCTCGCGTTCCTCAATTCCTTGGATGTTTACCTTGGAAACTTCCTTCACATTTTCAATTTCATTCTCAAGGTATTCTGCGTACTTTTTCAGTTCCTCAATGGAGAAATCGCCCGATAGGTTAATGTTGATAATAGGAAACTCCGAAAAGTCGATATCCGACACTAATGGGTCACTCAATATATCGCTCGGAAGTTCACTTTTAGCCCTATCAACGGCATCCTTTGTTTCTTGCAAAGCGTCGCTAATTTCAACATTGGTGTTGAACTCAACTAAAATCATCGATGCATCCTGCAACGAGGTTGATGTAAGTTTCTTTAACCCCTTAACGTTTTCCAGTTCCTTTTCCAACGGTCTCGATATAAGGTTCTCCATATCGACAGGTGGGTTGCCAGGGTAAACTGTTTGAACCATAATGGTTGGGAAGTAAACCTCGGGGAAGAGTTCCTTTGGAAGACCCTTGTAGGCAATCATTCCAAAAAGTGCTATAATACCAGATATTAAATAAACTGTATTCTTATTTTTTAGAGCCCAACTGGTGGGTCCAAAATCTCTAATTTTTAATTTGTTTTCAGTGCTCATATTGGCAATGTTTTCTTTTGTTTCACAGCATTATTTGTGTGAAACTATTATTCTAATTGCGAACTTCAATTAAACTGCCATTTCCAATTTGGTTGAATCCTGCAGTTATTACCTGTTGGCCTTTGTCTAGCCCCTTGGTAACCATTGTTCTGTCGTTGTACGATAGGCTTGTTTCAACATAAGTTTTTGTAGCTACGGTTTTTCCAGCCTCATTCTTCGATGCAACAAAAAGGAATGTTCCTTTGCTATCCTGTTTTAGAACTATACTTGGAACAACTAATGCGTTTTTGCTCTCAAAATCTTTTATGCTAAGCATGGCAATCTGGTTTGGCTTAATTTGACCACGAACATTATCGAGCCAAATTTCAACCTTGATAGTTCTCGTTTTTTGGTCAATAGCATTCCCAATTCTCTTGATTGGTGCGTTTAAAACAATGTCGGAGTAGGTTGGAAATTTGATTGTAACCATATCGCCCACATGAATCTTTGTGAGAATATTTTCGGTAACATCTGCTTCAATTTTGAGTTTATCAAGATTTACTAGGTATACAAGAGGAGCGCTAGTCGAGGCTAATTCTCCTTCCTTGGAGTAAATATCATCAACAATACCTGAAAAAGGAGCTTTAACTAGCGACATATCAAGTTGTGCTTGTAACGTTTTTAAGCTGTATTCCAGACGTTCCTTGTTGTTTTTTGCCTCGAGATATTGAATTTCCGAGCCAATATTTTGCTCCCAAAGAGCCTTTTGCTTATCGAAAACTTTAGTTGCAAGATCGAGTCCTAGTTTTACTTCAGCGATGCTATTCTCAAGAATACTTGTGTTTAACGATACTATAAGATCGCCTTTTGCAACGCGTTGTCCCTTTGTAACGTGAATTTTCTTGATATGACCGCTACCTTCTGGTCTTATAAGCGCCTCCTCGGCCATTTCTACCTTCGCATTTGCAAGGAAGTAATGCTCAAAACTTTCCTCCTGTATATTCTTGACATGAACGGGAACTAAACCATTTACATGGTTGTCGTCGTCCATTTTTGCCAGTTTATTTTCGAGCTCTTTAATTTGGTTGTTTATTTCTAAAGCTTTGTCCTTTAGTCCTGATATCTGCAATTTAATTGCTTCGGGGGTTTCGGTGCTTGTGCAACCAACCATAAGGGCTACACCTAGCATTATCACTGAAATTCTTTTCATCTTTATATCTATTTATTATTTCTTTTATAGTTTTCCTGTTAATTTATCGAGTCTGATTTTTGCTGTAAACAGTTCTACAATCGCACTCATATAGCTGCCAACTGCTTGTAAATATTTGTCGTTGGCCTGAATTAGTTCTTGTTGCGATGCCATTCCTTTCGAATACTTTACCCTGTAATTTTGATAAACCTTATTGGCAAGATCCTTATTCTCCTTCTGACTAATATATTTGCCCCATGCAACAGTAAGTTGTGCTTTTGCATCAATCATTTCCATTTCCAAACTCTGCCTAACTTGATTGTATGAATTGACAGACTTGTTCAGTTCAAGTTTTGCTTGTTGAAGTTTAGAGTTCCGCATTCCGCTCGATAAGATTGGAAATGATAGTTGAGCACCGAGTATTGCTGTTGGAGTGAAGTTGATTAATGGCTCCTTATGAAGTTTCTGGTACATTATGTAAGCCGATAAATTTGGCAAGTAATTCGACTTCTCAAGTTTCACCTGTAATTTGCTCAACTCAACCTGATTATCCATTATTCTCAAATCGATATTTGTATTAGCATCGAGAATTCCATTCGATTCCTTATTAGGATCAAAATCCTTAATCATTTCGTCCAACTTCTGAGTTAGGCTTATTGTTGCTCCGTTTTCGATACCTAAATTGAGTTTTAGAAAATTTTCAGATAGGATTAGCTGCTTTGCAGTTTCGTTGGCCGAATTCTCTACAAGCGATAGGGCAACTTTTACCTGATTAGCATCTACTTCTTCGGCGAATCCTGATTTAAAAAGAGCCTCGGCATCCTTATAGGTTTGCTTAAGGTTTGTAACGCTTGAGTCAAGAATTAGTTTGGTTTCCTGTAGCAACAATGTTGTATAGTATGAGTTTGCCACATTAGCCTTAATATCTCTATCGGTTTTAACCAACGCATTTTCCGATAGTTTTTTGTAAGCTTTTGATGCTTGCAATCCCACTATGTATGGACCGCTAAAAATAAGCTGCGATGCAGTTATGCTATAGGTTGCATTTGCTTTTTCGCCCACTTCAATTTCAGTCATCTGTCCGTTTTCGCCAGGGAACGATAATTTGGGAAGTTCGTTTAAGATCATCTGAAAATCAACCTTTGCTGATACCTGAGGTAATCCCATGGCGGTAGTTTCCCAAACTTTCTTTTTGGCTATTTCAACATCTAAGGCTGCATTCTTGCGTTCCAGGTTATTCTGAATAGCGAACTCCTGAGCCTCAATAAGGCTAAACGAAAACTGTTTAGTTTCCTGAGCATTTAATCTCACGGTGATAAGCAATAGGGATACAAAAATTGTTGATTTCCCTAATAAATGTTTCATAACTTCTTGGATTAATTTCATTAGTGTTAAATGTTGTTTAGATCTTCTATATCAAAACTCTGTAATTTATTCTCAAGGAAATCGATTCCCTTTTGGTTGGAGATTCCTCTGATGTGGTAAACAAATATTTCTTGGAAGAATTTTTTTGAGGTAAATTCCTCAATGCTGAAAAAATCATTGTCAATAATGTTCTCAATTCTGGAAAGTTGAAGTTTAGCAATAATGTCCTCGTCCAGTTCTTCGCGATATAGCCCTTCGGTCTTTCCTTTTCTTATATTGTTGATAATATTATTGTACATTTTATCGCGTCTTGCTTTAATTAGTCGATCGCTATGAGCAGGGTAGTATTTCCTTAAGTCGAAAAATGTTCCAGGATTTAGCTGCTTCATTTTGTGATTAACCATCTTGCTTACTACCAACAGTTCTTCAATTGCATTAAGATTCGAATTTTTTTTGCAATCCAAATCATTATTAATGTTATTTATTTGTAAATCAATTACTTTTCCAACAAGATCGTCTTTGTCGGCAACATACTTGTAGAGTGTTTTTTTTGAGATACTCAGGTGTGACGCTACATCGTCCATGGTAATACTTTTAATACCATAGCGCATGTATAGTTCGTGCACCTTTTCTAGTATCAATTTTAATTCTTCGTTCATATCTTTTACCGAAAACTTTGGGTACAAAAATAACAAAAAACGTTTCCGCGGGTTTTTAATTGAGTGTTAACATTTCTTGAATAAATCATAATTTAAGTTAAATGCTGATTAATAAAGGATTTGCAATTTTATATGGAATAGATTACTTAGTAAAAACAAACATGATGAAGGTGTTTT
>WBUV01000322.1 GCA_008933525.1 Bacteroidales bacterium
CCTGCTTGAACTTCGGTAACAGATCCGCTATTAATTGTAATTCTCTCGAAATCGAAAACATTGCTCGATGTTCCACCAATAGTTTGAGTCCCTGTTCCGTTAAAAACCACCTCGCCATTAGTGCCAGGTGTTTCAATAACATTTGTTGTTCCATTGTTGGTCCAGTTTCCCGAAACCTGTATAATCCCATCAAGGACTATTCCTCCCGTTGATTCGTTTTGGTAACTACCACTTATGATCATGTAGCCACCTGAAACGTTTATTTTGCCTTCGTTACGAACAACTTGAGCATTAGAAAGCAAAACAAATTGTAATAATAGTATAGCAATAATAGTTTTTTTCATCTTACGCTAATTTTCTTACAACACTCCATCAAACTATAGTGCTTTTGTCATTGTTGTATAGTACCAACTAGTACCATCAGATTCAACTAAATATAGTAGAGCTGTGCCATCAGAGTCTTTCACTATGTAACTAGTTCCCGAAGTACGCGAATTTGAAGGATTACTCCCAGTCACTGTGTTTAATTGAGCAGCAGTAGGTGCGCCATCGGTTAATGCTCCAGATGCATACTGTGTGGATTTTTCAGAAAGAATAAACCATGCCGTTCCGTTTGAAATAATCTGAACACTTCTTTTAGGAGATAAAAGGTAGTTTGCGCTTTGTCCATCAATTAATTCTAACCCACTTGGATCAATTGTTATTGTACCCGTTCCAATGTTTTTTACAAAATATATTCGCCCACTATGTGATGAAGCAGCAGGGAGAGCAACGGTAAAAGTGCCATTACATAAAACTATATCATGGCTATCACTTAGAGTGGTATTGCCCGACAATGTGGCAAATGAAGATCTTTGTAAATATCTCCAACGTGTTCCTTGGTAGAAATATAATCCAGTAATTCCGTCAGTTTGGTAGACAATCAAACCTTGGGGCATATCCATCATACTTGTTCTTTCAGAACTTGTCATTCTAGGGATCAATAAACCCTTTGTAGTTGAAGAAATATCTAAAATAGCTTGACCATCCGGGGCGCTAGTTCCAATACCAACACTCCCAGAATCATAAAAGATATCAAACCCTGAAACAGTCCATTGACCCGATGCTCCAGATGATAATTGTACCCATGTACTGTTATTATAATAGTAAAACGTGTTATCATCAGTTGAGTAAACCAATAATCCATTTGTTGGAGTAATTCCGCCTATCTCAACATTAGTCATTCTCGGTATAAGAATGCCTTTGTCAGAACTAACTACATCCAGCATAGCTGAACTATTCGGAGCTGCTCCATCAGTATTTATTGCCACCTGCGATTTTACTGGTGCGGTAATAACTAGCAGCACAAATATAATTGCTGCTGTATAGAAACTATTTCTTTTCATATCTTTAATATTTTGGAGTTACGATACCTCTTGTCAATTTATATTTTACGATTTTTAATTATTATAGTTTAAAACTAATCAAATTAATTGACAAAGATACAATATTATTAACGAAAACCACACTTACAAAACCATACTCATTGATTTTTAGTACTTTAAAAACTAATACCTAACAACCGTGGCTCTAAATGTACCAGAACCAGGGTTTAGGTTTCCACTGCTATAATTATTAAATCGAACAGTAACTGTATTTGTAGCGCTAACCCATGCAGTATAGCAAGAGTTAGATGAAACTGCTGTGCTAGGCACACCAAGTAGAACAACATCACCAAGTTGAGCTCCTGCCAAGGGTATGGTAAGATCAGAGCTAAGGTTTGTTGCCGTATTTGGGAAGTTCAACGATCTGGTAGCCGTAAGGGTTTTTGCTAATGTATAGCGTGTTGTTCCGCTGGTTGCGTAGTAATTGGTTCCATCGAATTCTACAGCACCGGTTTCGGGAGTTGTTAAGTTGGTTCCAGCTGTTAACTTTAGCGGGGCATTTCCTGCCGTGTTTCTTCCTTGTCCAATATGGAGTTGTGCAGTGCTTGTAGCCACATTAACACCTGTTTTTGTTCCTGCTGTAGTGTTGCCAATTAAAATTGTATTGGCCACCGCCCCTGTTCCAATATTAACAATTTTTGCTCCGGTTCCGCCTGCCGCTTTGTTGATAGTTTGTACGCCTGTACCACCAATATTAACAGCACCTGTAGAGGTTCCTGTGTTAATATTGGTAACAAAGTTGGAATTAGAGTTAAGGTTTACAATACCGCCCAGCACATTAATTCCAAGATTAAAAGTGCCAAGGCTGCTCCATGTTTTTTGCCCATTTACTGTTTGATTTGTAGATAAATCGACAAAATTTTGAACCGACGATCCAGTACCACCATTAGCAATAGCAACAACACCGGTGACATTTGAGGCTGTTCCAGTTGTGTTTTGGTTTAGAATAGGAAAGTCGCCTGCCAATGCAATGGATAGATTTCCTGTTCCAGTTTCGGACCGAAGTATCCCAGTTGTAAGGGATGATGTACCACGGCTATAATCAACACCAGCAGTAGCCGATGAAATTGTGCTTCCATTGCTTTTTACCAATCCATTAATTGCACTTACAATAGGATCAGTTTCAACCTGCAAACCTCCTACGCTTAACCACGACGATCCATTGAAATAGTAGAACCCTGGGGTGTTATCAGTCTGGTATATCAAAAGGCCTTGTGCTGGTGTTGCTATTAGGTTTCGTTGATTTTGGGTCATTCTTGGTGCCAAAAAACCACGACTAGTACTCACCACATCCAACATTGCCGAAGAATTTGGCATTGCCCCATCGCTATTAATGGCTACCTGAGCATTTAAACTGGTGCTAATTATTACACAAATTAATATTGCTAATATGCGCATACTATGATTTTTGAAAATTGTTTTCACTTGTAAACGTTTAGTAACCTTTTTTGTTAAAATTTAATGATTCATTTTGATTAACAGTTGATTAATTGTGATAAACTGTTTTTAAGTAACTTTACTGAAGATAATACAATATGATTCGACCTACTTTAGGAAAAATCTTTAAATTGGTTTGCCTATCTTTGTATAAATAATAAAAAATGAAATTGATAAAATCAGATACCACTATAAAGCAAAACCCCGAACTTATTACCAGCGAGGTTGATGGCGAACGGGTTATGATGGATATGAAAACCGGGGAATACTTTGGTTTGGACTCGATTGGTACTCGTATCTGGGACTTAATCGAAAGCCCTACAAAGATAGCTGAAATAATTGAAATTCTGACAAATGAGTTCGATGTTTCGAAAGAACAATGTGAACTCGACACAATTGATTTCATCCGCGAACTGGTCGATAAAAATCTTGTTTTTATTGTTTCAGAATAATCTTCTATGTATTTAAAATTCAGGAAATTCATAAAACTTAACTTCGGCGACAAATTTTTATTGCTTATAGCAGGAATGCTAAGCCTTTATTTCGGTTTAATTGTTCTGATTTTCCCTTTTAAGTCCATCGTTTCTATTCTGGGTACAAAAGCGAAGGTGCTATCCAATGAACTTAGCGTGTCCGAAATTCAAAAAGTTAAGAGAGTAGAAAAATGCATTTCCCGGTTAAGCAGACACTTTCCAGTAAAAATCAAATGTTTGCCTAAAGCAATGGCTGCCAAGTATATCCTTAAACGATATGGGCTTGACTCTACTTTGTACATTGGAGTTTCGCTTGTGAAAACAAAAAGTTTTCATGCTCATGCTTGGCTGGTTTGCGGAGGAATAATTGTTAGCGGAAAGGAAGAGGTTGACCAGTTTAAGTCGCTGGTTTTCTTTTCGTAGTATTATATAGGCTTTCCGCTATCGTCTAAGTATCCAAATCGTTTCATTATTTCAGCATGGTCGGTGCAAATCTGCTTTACTAGGTCTTCTGGCATTTCGTCTTTCCATGCCCCAGCAATTCCTTTCCTGAAAAAGGTTTTAACTTTTGCGGGTTTTTCCTTAAATCCTTTTTCAACTTCTTGTTTTTGAATCTCCTTAAAGTCGCTAAATTGAATTGCACGCCTAATTGATTGCTCCGACTTACAAATTCCAATAAAATCAATTGCTTTGCTAAAAGTATTAAACGGATCGGACTTCATATCCTCGTATCGTATAGCAAGTACTGGCAAGTTGGATTCATCCACCCAGCTTTTTACATGGTTGCTCCAGCTCAAAAGTCGTTGTCGCAACTGGATATGCAGTTTGTTCTGCGAACTGTTGAACGCATAACTATCATCGGCCATTACCTGAACAGTATGTTCT
>WBUV01000323.1 GCA_008933525.1 Bacteroidales bacterium
TCTAAAACCTATGTAAGATTTAGCGGTATCTTGATATTCATAACTACGAGCCCCAACTTGTAGGAAGAAACTTATATCCTTCCACGATCCACCTCTAATTACTTTACGTTTCATTGCAGGTAAATCGTTTGGTTTTGCATTGTATTTATAATCTGGATTCATGTCGTGCATGAAAGAGTATGCACTTTCGTCGTAAGCATTTGCTGTCCACTCAGAAACGTTTCCAGCCATATCATATAAACCATAGTCGTTAGGTTCATAACTTCCCACGGCGATTGGAATAAGGCCACCATCGTCAATGTAGTTACCCCTAAGTGGTTTAAAGTTGGCTAAGAAACAACCCTCAATATTACGGGGGTATGGACCGCCCCAAGGATACATGCTGTGGTCAAGATTACCTCTTGCAGCATATTCCCATTCTGCTTCTAAAGGAAGACGATAGTCCTGAATTGTTGTTCCTTCCACAGAAAGATATTTATTAAGGAGTTGTGTCCTCCATATACAGAAAGCAGTGGCTTGTTTCCAAGTAACCCCAACCACAGGGTAGTTGTCGAAGGCTGGATGCCAAAAATAACTAGATGTATATGGTTCGTTGTAAGAGTATGAAAAGTCAGCAATCCAACAAAGAGTATCGGGGTAAACATTTACTTTATCTCTCATGATAAAACTTTGTCTATTATCCACCTTAACTCTTTCGCCAAGGCTATTAGTAACTTCGCCCTGATCGTAACTCAATGTTTCAAAGTTATAGCGATTTCTTTTTTCGGCAGCTTGCTTTAAATCAATCCAATAATATTCATAGAACAGCTTACGGGTATCTAATTCTTTCTTTCCATAAAAAGCATCTTCTTTGGAGTAGTACATGGAATTAAGAATTTCACGCTGCTCTTCATCTTCAGGATCAATTGGAATCTCCCAGTTTAGGGTTGGGGGATCTATTGGATTTCCGAATTCATCTTCAGCAATGATAAATTCGTCATTTTGTTCAGAAATCAAACGTCTAGCGATAGAGTCTCTAACATACTGAACAAATTGTCGGTACTGATTATTGGTTATTTCCGTTTGATCCATCCAGAATGCATCAACAGAAACTGTTTTGGTTGGGGCATTAATTGCCCATGCCACATCTTGGTCGTTACTACCCATTGTATACGACCCCATAGGTACGAAAACCATGCCGTAAGGGGTTGGCTCTGCATAACCTCTTCGGCCTGGTACCCCTGTAAGTTCGCCATTTCCGCTTGGTGCACAGCTGTATAAGAAGGCTATTGCAACGCTTATGAAAAGAAATTTTTTCATACTACTCCGTTTATTTAGCAAATAACGTAATTTTTTTCTTTAGATTAACAACTTTGATCATAAAAATCTTATGCTTTTGTATTGTTGGGGTGGTTTTTCCTTTTTTAATTGGAAGTTATACCCCAGCATAAATTCGTGTGAGCCATCGTTATACTTACTAATTCTGCTCGTATTATAATCGTAGGCGTACCCAAATTTAATACCATTGAAGAGTTCAATTCCTATCATTCCTGTTATTGCTTCTCCTATACGATATGAAACGCCACCCCAGAATTTTTTATTGTATTTAACTATAGAATTGATAGAGAAACGTGAACTTGAAATATCGGTTGCGATAAGGACTGAAGGCTCAAATTGCCACGCCTGGTTAAGGTTCAGTATATAACCACCCGTAACATAGTATTGTCTTGAATATCGAGCGGGATTAGCGCTCTTGTTTATTTTAGATTCATTTAAATGTGTTGCGGATAATCCGAAAAACATATAATCGGTATTGTAGTATAACCCAAACCCTAAATCAAGGTTAATAGAACTCTCCTTAGATTGAGGAATAACTTCGTCGCTTGTTCCATCAGGATATGTCCACGTAGGATCAAGTGAGTTATTTACCATTCCTCCGGTTATTCCAATACCAAGACTACCATCAACAACTTTAAATTTGAACCTAGCAGCATATGAAAAACTTATCCCTAAGTCGCTGTTAAAACCATATTTATCGTTTAAAATGCTCAGACCAATTCCACTTTTGAAACCGAACGGTGCAATTGGAGAGTTAATACTTACAGCAGTACTAAGTGGAGCCCCATCGCCAAAACCTGTCCATTGTATTTTATTTATTGCCCCAAAACCGATCATATTTAAACTACCAGCATAACCAGGGTTAATGCTCATTGGGTTAAATATGATTTGGCTGAATTGAGGATCCTGCTGGTTGTAAGCAGCAGAAAATACAAATAAAAAAACTACAGAAAGGATATATTTTTTTGATTTTGGCATATTAAAAATTAATAAACACTCAATAATTGCTTCTCGTTTTAAACCGAAAAGTAAAGTAAATAAAAAAAAAGAATTCCTACAAATTTATTAACAAATATGTGTTGATAAATAAAAATTCCGTAAGGTTTTATACAAAAAAAATGAAGATAGGTTTCTTTTTCGACAAGGATTTTTTTAAAGAGACTCATTGTCAAAGGCTTGAGCCTTCTGAAAAAATCGTAACCAACGTTCAGGAATCTCTTGCTTGCTCATTAAAAGGTAATCGTTAGGAGAGCAGGGTGTTATGATGTTATCGGATCCAAAGGTTTTATTTTTTTTGGATACAGGAACCTCAAACCACCAGTTGTCCGACACATCATTTTTGTAAAACACAATATCAACGCCAGGAGTGCCAGTATTTACAATGAATTTTTTTACATGTGAAGTGTTCTTTAATGAGGTTTCGCTTATTCTTTGCGATACCCCTTCGATGAAATGCCAAATTAACTGAGCGCAAAGGAGGGCTGTTTGTTTTGTTTGATCTTTTTCGGGGAAATACTCAAAAATTCCGAAACACGAAGTTCTATCGCTGGTTCCTGCATACTTAGTAAGTTGGCAAGCCTCTTCGGCGTAGAGCCCGTTAGGAGATGGAAAGATATTTCCAGGTGAATCAGAAGAACGAACAACCCCTAAATCAAAACTTACAATATCGGAATTCCGGAGAGTGGGTTCAACTTCACGATAATTTCCTCTAACAAAACCAAGCCTTAAGAGCTCATAGTTATGTTTCCGGAAAGTTTCAATTTTTGAATTGTCTACAAAGTAGCCCTGGTAACCAATAATACTTAAATCGAAAAGAGACGAAGGGTTTTCTGTAACTATTTTATTTAAATAATTAAGTGAGTGGAAATCTGTTTTGTCATCATCGGAATCGATGTGCGAATCGATAATAGAGAGTGTAATTAGTTTCTTTACGGTTTTGTAGCCATTATAGATGCTTTCCGTTAATTCCTGTGTACCCCCAATAAGTACGATAATAGCCTCTTTTTGAGCTATTAAACCAATAACGTTTGTGAGGGCTTTGTAGGTTTGTGAAGGTGTTGAAGTATCAACTATATTTCCTGCATCAACAATTTTACCTTTTATGTTTATGCTATTTAGTGCATAAAGATACTGGCGAATTATATTGGGGGAGTTTTGAGAAGATGGGTGTGAAGAGTTTCTGCTTTCATTAACTCCAACTATCACTATATCTCCGTGTTGAATTTCGACCCCTTTTTGATGTAATGAAATAATCTTACTATATAACGATAATGATTTATTAACCCCCACAAAAACAGGATTAACGCTAGAGGGTTCTAAGTAAGCTTTTAGTTCATCCATCATTATTGGTGTTCAATTTAATTGAATTATTTCTTCCCCTTTTTAGGAAATTTTTTTGGCTTGGTACTCGATTTCTGTGATTGAATAATTTTCAAGCATTCCTCATAGGAGAGTGAGTGGGCATCGGTTCCTTTAGGAATCTTGTAGTTTAGGCCATCGTGAGCAATGTAAGGTCCCCATCTACCGTTTAGCACTTGAACTTTGAGTTCATCCTGAAAAATTTTAATGACCTTTTCTCTTTCTTTTCTTCGGCCATCTTCAATTAGTTCAATGGCTCTTTCGATATTGATAGTAAGTGGATCGTCTTCTTTTTTGAGTGAAAAGAATTTAGAATTGTGGCGTACATATGGACCAAAGCGTCCAACTCCAATAACAACCTCTTTGTCTTCGTAATTTCCAATATTTCTTGGAAGTTTGAATAACGATAATGCCTCTTCTAGTGTCAGCGTTTCAATAAGTTGACCTTTAAGTAGACTTGCAAATTGAGGTTTTATGGTGCTTTTTGGATCGTTTTCGCCAAGCTGAACAACTGGTCCAAAT
>WBUV01000324.1 GCA_008933525.1 Bacteroidales bacterium
TGTAAACCTTATCCTGCCTATCGTATACATTTTTAATTAATTCCTCTTTGGATTGACGGTGGCAAACCATACACGATGCTTCCATGTTGTTCAGCGGACTTTGCACCTTATGATCGGTAATTTTTTGGCTACCCTCAGTGGTGTAAGGCATATGGCAATCGGCACACGATACTCCACGTTGATAGTGAATGCTATGTTGGAAAAGCTCAAAGTCGGGGTGCTGAGCCTTTATGATTGGGGCTTTACTTATTGCGTGTTTCCAGTCCGAAAAGTCGTAAGAATCGTAATACTCCTCAATTTGTTCCATATCCAGACCCTTATCCCAAGGGAATGTAACGTATTTACCATCGCCTTTAAAATAGTATTCAACATGGCATTGCGCACAAACCATTGTACGCATTTGGTTTAGGGTCGATTTTGTTACATCTTTTCCTTGTCGTTGGTGTGCCTCCACGAAAGCAGGTTGGTAGAAACGTAGATTCATTGTTTTGGGTTCGTGGCAATTTGCACAGCCTATAGGATTTACAATTTCCGATAGCATTGCCGACCACTTTGTTTTATAAAAGTCAGCAGGGCTCATTTGGCTCGTCATTCTTGGTACATCGGGACTTTTACATGCCCAGCAGCTGGAGTTTTGAGGCCCGTCGAGTTCTGTTTCGGGAGTTCCTGTTCTAAGCGTATTATGCACATCGCTTACAGCATAAACGTGGCCACGAGGTTGGTTGTAATCTTTTGCAAATGCATAACCTGCAAATATCACAACTATTCTTGGGTCTTCCTCAAGAGCATCGCGCATTGCATTTCCGTTATATTTTGAGTGGAACGATGTATCGGCCATTTGCGAGTATGTTTGGTATTCTCGTGGATATGCAAGTCCCCAAACTTCGTTACGTGGCTCAAACTCGGCTAAATCGTATTTTGGTTGATTCATTAAGTTAGCCTCTGTTCTGCGCTGAACAATGCTTGCTGCAAGCAATCCAAGCACAAAAACAACAGACATTGTACCTAGGAAAAGCGCCCAGCCAATCCAAGGGCGTTGTTCTATTTTTTTGCTTAGTGAGGTTTTCATATTGATTTGGTTTGGGTTTACTTAATCAGTTTTTTAAGCCATTCGGGGGTGTCAGATTTTGGCACTGGTGCATTTCCAAATGGAGTAGATGAAAGGCTTTTTACACGTCCGTGAGGAACATCGCGGTGGCAATCCCAGCACAAACGGCCATTACCTTCAACGGTTTGGTCGTAAGTAACGTTGGCTTTGACCATTTCGGTTAAGTTGCCGTGACAGCGAATGCAGTTTTCCTGAACCACTTTGCGCCCTGGCGCAAGCATTGTGATAGTTTGGGAGTAGGTGTTAAGTGTAAAAATGGTTGCGTGACGCATACCATCGGCGCCCTTGAAGTAGTATTTGCGGAAAACATTGTCGTGCGGAACATGGCAATCGTTACAGGTGGCGTGTTCCCTGTGGGGGGAGTGATGCCAAGTAACGTACTCGGGCCTCATAATATGGCAGTTTACGCAGGTTGCAGGGTCATCGGAAACGTAGGACCAGGCTCGGGAAGTGTAAAATGCAAAGGCCGCTGTGCCCATAAAAATTCCAGCAACAATAATCACAGGAATGCGCCATTTTGCTGGAGGGCTTAGGTGTTGTACGATTGCCTTTATTTTTTGCTTCATACAGCATTTGGTTTAGGTTCGGTTTTGCTAATATAGTTAAATATGTACTTAGAATCAATCTAAAATTGTGTTTGCTGCCTTTTGCCTCTTCTTTTGATGAGCCACATTGCAAATCCTGTGATAGTGATAATTATCAATGATATTCCTGCTAGTGGAACAATTAGTATGTAGAAACTACTAATAATTGGAGAGTATATACGGCAGGTATGGAACTCCTGCGCCAGATTCCATAGGGGGAAACCTAAACGAATTTTTCACCAATTTGGGCATCGCAATGTCTTTCTGATTTTGCCTCATTGGTAAAACTCCTTTATCGTAATCGAAAAAATACTCATCGTTGTTGATTTTCGAGTATCCTGAAACAGCAACACTTCCAAATGGCGATGATAAACTATTTGTAGGTTTAACCTCATTGCCAGTAATGTAGTTATGAATTATTCCATTGGTAGGATTCCATTGGAACGCACCGCTAAAACTACCTATTAAGTAATTGCCACCCTCCAGTATTTCAAAAACATTGATTCCCATTACGCTGATAGGTGGCTCGTTTTTGAATTTGCAGAAAGGTTCGTTTAGTTCTTTACCATAAAAGATTCCGTCGGATGTTGCTATTAGGTATAGGTTTCGCTCTTTATCGTATTTGATATCTCTTACTTTATCGTGCCAGAAAATATCATTTTTCCGAATTGAATTTTCGGAATGATTTATATTGCCACTTACAACAAACAGCAGGAAAGGTGGTCGTAGAAATATTCCTGTTAAACTCACTATCATCAGTAATAATGCAGATAAAGCCCCAACCTTAAGATGCCATTTGTACGAAAACTTTGTTGCTTGCTTGGTTCTCCTTAACTTAAACCTGCCCTTTATTCGCTTTACTATTTTTGGTGATATGAAGTAGATTAAACCTGTAATGCTAAGGAATAGCATGATAATTCCAACAATGTCAACAATAATTCTACCTGAAATTCCTAGAATTTCGCCACTGTGGATTATCCAGAATAACCTGAAAATACTTATGTCTGGTTTGCTTTCAGTAGGTGGAATTAGTTCAACTTTGGTGAAACTTAAGTTTTCATCAACATACTTGACAGTATATAAACTATTCCGTGTGGTTATGTAGGTAGTAGAATCAACAATCTCGATACCTGTAACGAATTCATCGCTCTTTGGGAGTTGGCACTTAATCCATTTCTGTTGAGGTTTGTTGAAATGGTACAAACCAAAGCGTGTGGCGGCAAGATAATTGCCTTTGCTTGTTGCTTCAAAATCGAATATTTTCCGATTGTCAGAACCGATGGGGATTCCATTCATAAACGGTGTCCAACTGCTAAAATTTTGGTTTGTAATCCAAATTCCAGCGCCTCCGTAAAAGATTACACTATCGGAATTTAAGGCTTTAGAGCCTTTTACCGATGCTAGATTCCAACTTTGAAGTTCGTAATTGTTGGGTAGATATTTTCTGTTGATATCAATTGAACTGATTAGTTCGCGATGATTCATCAGGATTCCTGAAATAGAAAAGAAAATAAAGAAAACCGTAAAAACAAGCGCTGGCCATTTATGGTATTTCTTAAAGGCTGAGTAAAGACGGGTCATCATGAGAAAAATGAAAGGGTTAAAAATTACATTTTAACTGTTTGCTCATTTTCGAATACTTTTTGCAAAAATATGTTTATGTGTTTTACGTTTGATATTCTATTTGTTGTTTTATGTCAATATTGAAAAGATCCATGAGGTTAGATATGTGCAACAGAATTTATAGGTTTAAAAGAATTATCTTAGCTATCAAATTTTTACAGAATGGAACTATTCGAAAAGCCCAAGGGTTCATATATTAGTTTTTTCAGCAATAAAGTAAAAATGTTTGGTGGAATTAACCTTGCACAGGGTATTCCCGGATTCAATCCGCCAGCGGAACTGATTGATGAACTGAACGCAATTTCAAAAACAAATATTCATCAGTATGCACCCGGTTTGGGAAATTTAAAACTGCTTGAGTTGATTGCTCAGAAGTACAATGTTGAAACCGCAAATCTGCTGGTTGTACAAGGTGCCACCGAGGGCTTATCGCTGATCTACACCTACCTATTAAAGTTGATTGGAAAGGACTTCTCTGTTCTGGCATTCGATCCTGCTTATGAGAGTTACAGCAAGCTGCCAGAGATATTTGGTCAGCCTTTTATTGCGTTCCCGTTAGCAGATAATGGATCATTCAACACGGATGAACTATCAGCTGAGATTATCAACAAAAATGTAAAATTGATTTTTGTGAGTTCGCCCGGAAATCCCTTCGGAAAAGTGTTTTCGAAAGATGAAGTTGATAGTTTGGTTGAACTTTCTGGGAAATTGGGTTTTTACTTGGTTTTCGATGCGGTTTACGATGAGCTATACTTTAACGAATCACCGTATATTCCGGTAAAGTCATTAAATGAACGGTTGTTTATTGTGAGCAGTTTCTCCAAATCGCTTTGTATTACGGGTTGGCGTATTGGCTACATAATTCACCATAAAGT
>WBUV01000325.1 GCA_008933525.1 Bacteroidales bacterium
AAACGAGAGTCGCGAGCAACTAAAAAGCATTCTAACAAACCTTGCAGGGGCAGCCTACCGATGCTATTTAGATGAGAATTACACCATGAAGTATATTAGCGAAAAGATATTTGACATTTCAGGGTATCACGCATCGGATTTCATAGAAAATGACAAGATCAATTTTGCCTCCATAATTCATCCCGACGATTGGGAACTTTGTCGGAATAATATTATTGAAGCCACCAACAAAAAAAAGCATTACGAGTTTGAGTACCGATTAATTCATAAAAACGGTCTGGTTGTTTGGGTTAACGAAAATGGCAAGGGAATATATAATCAGCAGGGTAAACTTGAATTCTTAGACGGAATTATCATTGATATTACTCGGCGCAAGGAGGCCGAATCTGCTGCTGCCGAAAGCGAGCGAAACTTTAAAGAGATGATGGACTTATTACCCCAACCCGTTTTTGAGTTGGATTTGCAAGGTAATGTAGTATTTGGGAATAAAGCTGGATATGCGTTTTTTGGCCCCCAACCCGACGATCCAACAAAAAGGCTATCAGCTCTCAATTGTTTTATAGAAGAAGACAGACCTCGGATTATTGAGAATTTTAAAAAATCTACCCAAGGAATTTTAACCGAACCAAGCGAGTTTACAGCAATTAAAATAGACGGAACACTTTGTCCTGTAATGGTTTTTGGCAACCCTATTTTACGCAATGGTGAAATTGTGGGCAGAAGAGGAATTATCGTAGATATTTCAGAAAGGAAAAAACAGGAAGAAATACTTTTAAAAGCCAAGGAGGATTTGGAGCGAATAAACAATACACTTGAACAAAATGTTGCCGAACGTACAAAACAACTTACCGAGGCCAACACACAGTTGCTGAAGGTGCAAAAGGAAAACTTGCAGTCTCAATTCGAGGTTCTTAAGCAGCAGGTAAACCCTCACTTTTTGTTTAATAGTTTGAATGTGTTAACCTCACTAATTAAGGTAGATCCCGATTTGGCCGAATCGTTCACCGAAAGGCTTTCGAAAGTATATCGATACGTGCTCGAGAATAAGGAAAAGGATTTGGTAAGCCTTAGCACTGAACTGGAGTTTTTAAATGCATATCTTTTCCTACTCGAAATTCGGTTTATGAAAAAACTCTTCATCGAAATAAAAATTGACAAAGTTTACTACGATTACCTAATACTACCAATCGCCATTCAACTAATTATTGAGAATGCTATAAAGCACAATACTTTTTCAAAAGCGCAGCCATTAAAAATCGAAATATTTGTTGATGACCAGCAAAGATTGAACATAATTAATAACCTGAATGTAAGGGAAACAAAACTTGTTTCAACCGGAGTTGGCCTCGAAAACATAAACCGAAGGTATGCTCTGGTATCGGATCAAAAACCTGAATTCATAAAAACCACTGAGCATTTTATTGCCAAACTACCATTACTTAAATCGGAAAAAATTGAAACAGAATTATAATACTACCACAATGAAAGTTGTAATTATAGAGGATGAAGCCTTTGCCGCTTTGCGGTTGAAAAAAATGATTCAGGATTATAATCCCGATATTAAAATTGTTGCCGAACTCGAATCGGTTGCTGAATCGGTTAAATGGTTCAAATCGAACCCAGAACCAGACCTAATATTTTTGGATATTCACCTTGAGGATGATCTTAGTTTCGCAATATTTGAGCAGGTTAATATCTCAAGTCCGGTAATCTTTACAACCGCATTCGACGAATACGCCATAAAGGCGTTTAAACTCAAAAGCATCGATTACCTACTGAAGCCAATAGTGCACGAAGAACTTGCCTCTGCACTTAAAAAGTACGAGCAATTTAGTGGTTTGCATCAAAACACCATCGATTTGCAATCGCTATACAACCTATTAACCACCAATGAAAAAAAGTACAGGGAACGTTTCTCCATATCAATTGGAACAAAAATTAAAATGGTTGAAGTTACAGATATTGCATACTTTTTCGTGATGGACAAGGGTGTTTACCTACGTACATCACAAGGAAACACTTTCAACATCGATTTTACTTTAGACAAGTTGGAAGAGATGCTTAACCCCGCTTCATTTTTCCGCATAAATCGAAAATATCTTATCAACATTGCATCAATATCAAACATGGTAGCATACTCGCGCGGTCGCGTAAAGTTGGAACTAAAACCAAAAGCTGACGATGAGTTTGAAACCATTGTGAGTATTGACCGTTCTGGTGAATTTAAAAAATGGCTGAACAACTAGATGGAAAGTTTCAAGAAAAATATCGACAAACAAATAGACCATAATAAAGGTAAAAATCTATTCAAAACAGATTCAATTAAAAACATGCAATTTATATCCGAAACCTTGAATACAATAGAAGATATTGGCACTATCGATATTGAAACAGAAAACATTCTAATTGATTATGCTACCGATAAATGTTTAGAGGAATTTTGCAGAATAAATCAGTACCTATCCTTTAGCAATACCTACAGGAATAAATTAAGGTCAATTTATGCTAATCTAATTACAAGCATAAAAAGCAAAAAGCAACCCATTAATCAAATCTCCGAAAACCATTACCAAAACTTAAAAGGTTGGATTCAAAGTTCGAATCCCTACACTAAAGATTTATACACAAATAAAGGAGAAAAAGTAGAACCAATAACCTGCTCTGAATATAGTGCTGAATTCCAACTCAATATTCTGAATATCGATTTAACCCAAATAATGGAGCCTGTTCTGGATATCGGTTGTGGCAAGCAGACAAATCTGGTAAATTTCTTACAAGAAAAGGGTATTAAAGCATTTGGAATTGATCGTTTTGCTGAAAATAATAGTTCCACAATAAAATCCGATTGGCTTGAGTATGATTATGGAAATTTAAAATGGGGCACTATTATTAGTAACCTTGGTTTTTCGAACCATTTTTATCATCAACATTTAAGAAACGATGGGAATTTTCTGGAATACGCGAAAAAGTATATACAAATATTAAACTCATTAAAGGTTGGAGGACGGTTTTATTACGCACCCTCGCTTGAATTTATAGAGAGATACTTATCGTCTTCGGAATACAAAATAAACCATAGTAATACATTCAATAACGAATTCAAATCGTCAGTTGTTTTAAAGCTTAAATAATTATTTCCAAACAGAATAATGTCCAACAATTTTAATTGATTTTAATTCTTTCACCATGAAAAAACCGAATTTATCTTCAAATTTAAAAAGATTTATGCTGGAAATGCTTCCAGTAATTCTAGGGGTCCTCATTGCCTTTATGATTAATAACTGGAACGAAAACTACAAGAGCGAAAAAAAGTTTAATCTTGCGAAAGCCCACATCATTCAAGAAATTAAAAGTAATAAAGGTGAGTGTGAAAAAATACTGAAAGTACAGGAAAAACGAAACGAGTTTTATAGAATATACAGGGATAGTTTAAATAAATTTCAGAGTAAAAAACTATCGTTTGCTCAACTACCATTTGAGGGTATCAATGTTCCGTCAATTAGTCGCACAGCCTGGGATGCAGCCAATACATCAGGCGTTACAAGCGATTTTTCCTTTGAGGAGCTCCAAATGCTAACTGCAATATACGAAATGCAGGAGATTCTGGATGATGTCAAAAAACAAATAATTAGCAATGTCTACAGCAATAGTATGTATTCTCCAGAATCGCTAAAAGCCACCTTCAATAGTTTAAATAGGTTAAATACAGATTACTTGGATTTTATTAAAGGTATATCGAATGCGTATAATACTTACTTAAACAAATTTTCTGAAAAATAATATTGGTATTATGAGTAAATTATTATCGACAATTGTTCTTACAACATTTATTATTGGTAACCTATCAGCTCAAGGACCCGACCTACCGTTTTTTTATAACCAGAGTACTAATTTGCCTTGGGCCGAAGCATCAATCCATTTTAAAAGCGGATCAAAATCTAGTATCAAGTTCTTTCCAGCAAACGACATTTATCGAAGTCCTTTTGGTACTAATAACTACACCGAAAACATAAACGTTCATTCACCATTGCTCTTCATTCATAACATTAACAATATTGATTCCACTTTAAATTTAAAAAATAAAGCCATATTATATTGCTACGATTCCGATACAGAAGTTCAGGATGTCCCTGTTAAAATTAATGCTCTCGTTTCTAGAGGGGTCAGCGC
>WBUV01000326.1 GCA_008933525.1 Bacteroidales bacterium
TCTCTACTCCCAGTAATCTTGTCAGGAAAAACTTTCTTCTGGTAACAATCGAACACCAGAGTTAATAGCCCCTCAAAGGTTTTATCATAGCGCCAAACAATCATACCGGTTTTAATCAGGAAATGTAAAACTTAACTGTCCTGCCAACTTATCCTTCCTTTTAGGCTCTGGTTTTGGCAGAAAAAGCTGCTTCATATTCTCGGGCTTTATCTCGTTTATAGTTGGCGATGCCAACTCATTACAGGTAATAAAATATTTTGCCCGCTTCATCACCACTCCCATTTTCTGGAGCTGATAGGAACTTATCCGCCCATACCTACGCGAGGTCAATATCAACTTTGCCGATTTTACGCCAATTCCCGGAACCCGAAGAATTAACTCAAACGGTGCTTTATTGATATCCACAGGGAACATCCAAGGATTACGAATGGCGTAACTCAACTTGGGGTCGATATCCAAATCGAGGTTTGGGTGCGAATCGTTCACAATCTCATCGACCCTAAAAAAGTAGAAACGCATAAGCCAATCGGACTGGTAAAGCCTGTTCTCGCGAACCAACGGCGGAGCCGTAAGTGCTGGTAACCTACTATCGGACTTGTTGATTGGAATGTAACCCGAATAGTAAACCCGCTTCAAACTCTGATGATTGTACAGGCCCGATGCAAGCGTAAGAATTTGCCTATCAGTATCGGGCGTAGCACCAACAATAAGTTGAGTGCTTTGCCCAGCAGGGACAAACTTGGGCGCTGAACGGAATTTGCGCGAATCCTCTTTGCTAACCAAAATTCCCTGATGAATGGAGTTCATTGGGGTTAAAATACTCTTGTAATCCTTTTCGGGAGCCAACATCTTAAGGTTAGGCTCGGAGGGTATCTCAATATTTACGCTTAAGCGGTCGGCGTAAAGTCCCGCTTCGCGGATTAACTCAGGGCTAGCGCCCGGAATGCTCTTCAAGTGAATATACCCATTGTAGCGATGTACAGTGCGGAGCTCCTTTGCCACTCTGGTCATTAGCGACATGGTATGGTCGGGGCTCTTCACAACTCCGGAGCTAAGAAAAAGACCCTCGATATAGTTTCTGCGGTAAAAGGCAATAGTTAAATCAACCAACTCGTTCACCATGAATGCCGTTCGGGGAACATCGTTACTCTTGCGATTAACGCAATACGCACAATCGTACATACAGTGGTTGGTAAGCATTATCTTTAGTAGCGAAACGCAACGACCATCCTCAGTAAAGCTATGGCAAATTCCCCAAGGCGATGCATTGCCTATTCCCTTGCCCTTATTGCCCCTATTACTCCCACTCGATGCACAGGACACATCGTACTTTGCAGCACCAGCAAGAATCTCTAGTTTTTTCAACACATCACTCATACTGCAGTCTTAACTATTTTTTAATCAAATTTGGTATTGAACCATTTAATCTCTAAATTTGATATCAAAATTACTAATATTTTTAGCATATAATGTATTTTTAGCAAATTAATTTATGAGCAAACAACTAGGGCTTAATATCAAATACTTACGCAAAGTCAGAAACCTAACCCAGGACCAACTAGCCGATAAAATTGGGGTTAACCGCGCAATGATTGGCTCGTACGAGGAAGGGCGTGCAGTTCCAAAACTCCCTGCGTTGCAAATCCTATCGCATTACTTCAACGTAAGCATCGATAGCCTTGTAAATGTTGATTTAAGTACCGAGAGTAGCTCCGCAGGCGAGACTCAAAATATTGACTCCGCAGGCAAAAACCTCCGAATACTAACTACACTGGTTGATAGAAACGATAAGGAGCTAATTACGCTTGTCCCAGTTAAAGCATCGGCAGGCTACGCAAAGGGATACTCCGACCCCGATTACGTGGAAACTCTCCCAAAATTCAGCCTTCCGTTTACGGAATTAAGCCGGGAACGAACATACAGGGCTTTTCAAATAAACGGGAACAGTATGGAGCCAATCCCATCGGGTGCATACATAATTTGCGAGTACCTGCAAAACTGGAGCGATGTAAAAAGCGGCAAAACCTACATTGTGGTAACCAAGGACGACGGCGTTGTTTACAAGCGCCTTTACAACAACGATAACGATACATTACTGCTTAAATCCGATAACCCAGAGTACAACCCATATACAACTCCGCTAAACTCAATATCGGAAATATGGAAGGCATTAGGGTATATCAACTTTTCATTGCCCGAACCCGACGAGATGCACCTTGGCAAACTAGCCGCTATGGTTTACAAAATGCAAACCGAACTGGATGAACTCAAAAAGAAATCATAACGCTACTTTGATTCCAATTAAATTAACAGAAAAATGAAAATAGCCATTATAGGAACAGGAGGAGTTGGTGGATACTTTGGCGCCAAATTAGCCCAAGCGGGAAACGAGGTTACATTTCTTGCCCGAGGCGAGCACTTAAAAGCAATTCAGAAGAATGGATTGACAGTTAAGAGCATTCTTGGCGATTTTAGGGTGGAGAACATCAAGGCAACCGATAAAATTTCCAATATCGAAAAACCCGATTTGGTAATTATCAGCGTAAAGGCATGGCAGGTGAAGGGAATTGGAGAAGAGCTGAAACCCATTCTGAAAAGCGATACAACCATTATTCCTCTCCAAAATGGAGTACTAGCAGCCGATGAGTTAATGGAGAATATCGAAAGAAAACATATACTGGGCGGTTTATGCCGAATAATCAGCAAAATTGAGGCACCGGGAGTAATTAACCATTTTGGGGTTACACCCACCATTGTTTTCGGAGAACTCGATAAATCGAAAACAGAAAGGCTTGCTAGGATTCAAAATGTATTTAGTACTGCGGGGATTGAATCGAGAATATCCGATGATATTGAAGCAGATATTTGGAAAAAATTCATTTCTATTTGTGTTAGCGGATTACTGGCTGTTTCGAACACAACCTATGGCGAGCTTCGAGAGTTGAAAGAGACCCGCAACCTTATGGTTGAGTTGATTAACGAGGTCTACATATTATCCAAGAAAATAGGCGTAAACATTGAGGAGGACTTTGTTGACAAAACCGTTTCATTTATCGACACCTACCCCTCCGATTCTACTTCATCGTTAACCAGGGATGTTTGGGAAAGGAAACCATCGGAGATTGAGTATCAGAACGGAACGGTTGTTCGCCTAGGCGAAAAATACGGCGTTGCAACACCAATAAATAGGTTTGTGTATAGCTGCATTCTACCAAGCGAACTTAAGGCACGAGGGCTGAAGCAGTAAACGGACTTCGCTCAAATAACAAATCTTTTATTAAAGTTATAGCCCTTTTCCAAAACATTGTACTATCTCTTTTGTTTGTTATGTTTATGGGTTCAATGGATGAGCCTCATACAACCTATTAATGAAGTATATCATAAATTACAAGAATGGAAAGGTTTAATTTTAAGGAACTTGAGTTAAAACAAGAAGAGAATTGGCTACAGCGCACTATTCGGTCTAATCACTTTCAGAAAACCATTATCTACAGTTTAATTGGTGCTGTAATTGGATATGCGTTGTTTTACTTTGGTCAGGATGCAGCAGTTAAATCGTTCTGGAGCAAAGAGGCCACCCATAATGTATTGTTAGGATTGGGAATTGGATTATTTATAACTAACAGTCCTTGTGCCCGAGGAAGGTGTTAACCTATCACTCCAAAAAATACGCTAAGTTTATTTCAACCTTGAAATTCAACCATTAACAAACACTTTATGAAAGTAGAAGTATGGAGCGATGTGGCATGTCCGTTTTGCTATATTGGAAAGGTGCGATTAGAGAAGGCTTTATCGGAACTCGGTTTTGCAAACGAAATTCAGGTAATTTGGAAAAGCTTTATGCTCAATCCAAATCTAGTAACCGACCTGAATCTGAGCATAACAGACTATTTAATTAACACAAAGGATTTACTCCCCGAGGAAGTGGAAGAGATGAACCAGTTTATAACCGAAATGGCATTAAAATCGGAGCTTGAGTTGAATATCAAAAAGATTGTTGTTGCCAATACACGCAAGGCTCACAACCTAATCCATTACGCAAAAAGCAAGAGCAAACAATCCGAAATGAAATCGAGGATTTTTAAAGCCTATTTTACTGAAGGTAGAAATGTTGATGATATAGACGAGCTAGTGCTAATGGCCAAAGAGGTTGGGTTGGAA
>WBUV01000327.1 GCA_008933525.1 Bacteroidales bacterium
CAATTTGATTATCAGCATAAACCACATAAAAACGGTTGGGATCAAACTCCACTTTTACACCCAACTCGTTGATTTTATCAACCTTAATGGGATAAAGTGCTATCTGACTAGTTTGCGAATCAGCGTGTAGAGTGATAATTCGCATTGGCTGAATGAGTTTCAACTCATCCCTTAATATATTTTGCTTATCGGCAGGAAGTTTTGTTACCGATAAAGTGCCCAATCCGCTTATAAAACGGGATAATCTATCGTTATTTGAACTAGAAAGATTTTCATTTGTAGACTTTGCAAACAACTCAAAACTACCATTAACCACACCTATTATATATGATGATTTTGGATTTTGAGGAATCTCTACTTCAACTTTCAGCACTCTTGAAATTGGGAAACTGAATAGTTGATTGCCTGTCCAGTAGGGCTTTTCTGGAATGAATAAATCTGTGATTTGTCCAGCATATCCAACAAGTTCAACAAAGAAGGCTTTCCCTGAACTACGTTCAACACAAATAGTCTTTTTGAACTTAACTTCGAAAAACGCACTAAAGTTAAGCATTTCTGCTCCACTGGAGTAAACAATCACCTGAACTCCTTTTTTTATAGCGACATCAACCAGACTATCATTTAGCCTTGAAGGAACGGGCGATTCAGTATTTAAATTCCTAAGAACATTGAATAGAGAATTCACAGCCTTAACATCAGCAAACTGTCCACTTTCAAATGCCCAACCATTCTGTACTTTATGTATAGTGATAGAATCTGTAACCTTAACAATAGAAAAACCATCAATACTTTCGATATTGGATACCGAAAACTGTTCGATGCTAGATTTATTAGCACGAATCAAAAGTATTAAAGCGCATACAAGCAGTAACACTACAAACCACCAGTATTGTTTAAGGAATTTCATAATATTTTAGTGACTAGTGACAATCAGTGACAAGTGACTTATTTTGAACGGTCGAGGGTTTCTTATTCGTATTGGTCAGGTTTCACTGAAATAGTCAACAAGAAAACTCCTTCCTTATCCTTGTAGGAATAATTCACCGTTGTTTTATTATCCCGCATCGTTTTCATATCGGGTTGAGTCTTCACGAAATTAACAATATTCGGTTCGAGATATTGCCTCATTTCTTCAATATTTATTGATTCCTTAGCCATATTGATGAGCGTATAGTTGTATTGAAAAATATTATTAGGTAGAGCAATCGCATTGTCTAGTCTTGTTTCACTATCAATCATCATTGGACAATTCTTATTAATTATATTGGCTGCTTCGACCAAATTCTTTTCCAAAGTTGGTTTCTTGAAAACACCAATAATCGCTTCACCAGCGAAGGTTCCAACAGCATAGAATATTGCAAAAGCAACAGTGAAACCTATCCAGTATTTCAATCCTTTTACTTTGTTTTTTTTCGTGTTGGTTTTGTCTGGCTCTTCAACATTCGTTGTGCAAACCTGATTTTTAAAGTGCTCAAATGTCTTGTCAGAGTTTCTAATAATCCAGTCTGAATAATTGTTATCTAATTTTTTATTACACTTTGTGCAAAACACCAAGTACTCTGATTTCATCTCGTTGAAGTGTCCACATTTACTACATTTTAAAAAGTGCATATCAAAAAATAAATTATGATTTTAAATAATTAAGTTTCGTAATCTTATACTTGCTACAATAACTAGTTAGTATACTTCCTCCGTCTAACATACAACCACACAAACCCACCAATTACAAGTATTGCCGAAGGTATCAGCATATTAATCAACTGCCATTTTAAGCGCGATTGTAGTATTGCCTTACGGTCAAGTAAACGAAGTTTAAAGTCGCGTGAGCGAAGGTTCATCAAACCCTCATCGTCGTTAAGGTAACGAACCATATTCATCACCAACTCCTTATTACCAAAGGTTTGGTTGGTAAACCTATCGTAACCCAGCGGAATAATGTAAGCCCCATTTGGTCGACGTTGCACATCGTTACGGATAATATCGGCATCGGCCACAACTATCATCCTTGTAAATGCGCTTTTATCCTTGAACTCGAAGGGTTGGCCATTGTTATAGCCCGATAATGGGCGATTGCGGAAAACCGATTGAAATTCACCTGAAAGTTCCACCGCTACAGGGATATTCGAAATACGGAACTCGCGCTCGTTAATTCGTTGGTTAACCTGCGATAAACTCACAAATAATGGTACCTGCAATACCTTACCATTCATTGATGTATAAAGCAGATACTGCTTTTTGATAGCAGAACTACCGCCAACAGTATCGACTGGACTTGCAAACTGACTATGTATAAGGTTTAAGTTACGTGTAACAGGATGATTTGTGGGTGCCGCAAGTAACGGGTAGTAAACCCAAGGCGCAGGCACAAACTTAGGCTCTTGCCCTGCCAAAGCCATATTTACAGGAATTACAGCACACTGTAAATCTTGTATCAGCATTGGATTCAAACGTGCACCGTAGCGGAATAGCATATCGTCCAAGTTATGCTGGTTAACAAAAGCAAGCGTTGATGCACCTTTCGACAAACTATCAATGCTAACCTGAACTGGGTCGATAAACCAAAGCACCCTGCCGCCATTCATCACAAACTGGTCAATGGCAATTTTATCGGCCTCAGGCATGGGCTGGTTTGTACCAGCAATTATAACTGTTTGGAATGGCTTAAGGGCATCGATATTCCCTCTGATAGCAATTCGGTCGATATCGTAATATTCCGATAGGGCCTTCTCTATATCCCCTGTTTGAAACTCATCGAACTCGCCATGACCTTGGATAAACGCTATTTTAGGTCGAGTTTCAGTGGTTAACTTCATCAAACCATCAACTAGAGCAAACTCAAAATTCTGGATTGAAAGGTTGATATTCTCATCGGCCGACAAGCCAGGAATATTCTTTAAAAGATTAACGGGAACCTCACGCCCGGCGTAACTCATAATAAGTCCAGGAAAAACAAGTTTTTGAGAACTGCCACCCTCCTTATCGTTCTGCTGAATATTGGTGGGTTGTAGACCCTTTTCGTAAAGTTGATTGTAAACTTTCTGTCGTTCTTTAGTATTTGCTGATTCCGAAGGATTTATAAACTCGTACTGAATGTTTTTGCCAGCAATAACCCTAAACTCGTCGAGCGTTTCGGTCAATGCCTTTTTCATTCGGTTCAAACCTATAGGCAAATCGCCATCGAGGTAGACCTTAATGTAAATAGCATCGTTCAAATCCTTTAGAGTTCGCTTGGTTACATCCTGAAGTGTGTAACGTTTCTCCGATGTTAAATCGAAACGCAGATAAAAAATATTCGATAGGAAAACCACCATTGCAATTGTTGTTAAGGCAATTGCCAAGCGGACTAAACCTTTATATCGGGCTGATTTGTTCATAAAATCAATTTTGAAATACTACCACTTACGTGACTCAACTTTAGTTCTGGTAAAAATTAGGAATAGTGCAGAAAGTGCAACAAAGTAAACCACATCGCGGGTATCAATCACTCCCCTACTCATTGAACTGTAGTGCTCGCTAATGCTTAACGAAACCAGAAAATACTTTATACCCGAAAAAGCATCGAGCAATGCCAACGACTCCAATCCAGTATAAAGCAGAAAGCACAATAACATTGATAGAATAAAGGAAACTATCTGATTATCGGTTAAACTCGAAGTAAAAATTCCCACAGCGGCGTATGCCGATGCAAGGAAAAATAGGCCTATAAACGAACCCCAAGTACCACCAGTATCGATATTTCCAACAGGATTTCCCAACAAGTAAACCGACAAGTAGAACAATAGCGCTGGAATAAGAATAATTAGCACCAGCACAACCGATGCAAAGAATTTACCGAGTACCATTTGGGTATCGGAAATTGGGCGAGTTAAGATTAACTCTATGGTTCCCGAACGTTTCTCCTCTGAAAAAGTACGCATTGTAACCGCAGGAACTAAAAAAAGAAATACCCAAGGGGCAATGGAGAAAAGAGAATCGAGGGTAGCGTAACCACTATCCAAAACATTTAAATCGCCGGGGATTACCCACATTATCAGGCCAATAATCAAAAGAAAGACTATTGCCGAGATGTAGCCTGTTAGCGACGAAAAGAAGTCCTTTAATTCCTTAGTGAATATTGCAAACATTGTAGTAATTAATTTTGCCTATGTTGTTTATGAA
>WBUV01000328.1 GCA_008933525.1 Bacteroidales bacterium
AATTTAAGAATGCAAACCTACATCTTTTTAAAATTTTAAGCAACCAATTATTCAATTGAATTGTTATTGATGTTCATCAATATTAATGTTGATGTGATCTTTTAAACTAATTTTGGGTGCAATTTCACTAATAATTTTATATATATGGATATTAAACATCAAGGTTTATCGGCCGAACAGGTACTTGAGAATAGACGATTGTATGGCGAAAATATACTAACTCCACCTCCACGTGACCCATGGTGGAAATTATTTCTCGAAAAGTTTAACGACCCGATCATCCGAATACTATCCATTGCAGCATCAATTGCCATTGGTGTTGGTATATTCAACGGACACTACCTTGAGGGTGTTGGAATTGTGCTCGCTATTTTTCTTGCCACATTTATGTCGTTTATTAACGAGTATCGGGCAGGGAAGGAGTTCGATGTACTTAATCAGGTGAACGACGAAATGCCTGTTAAGGTTATTCGCGATGGCAATGTTACCAGTGTGCCCAAACGCGATTTGGTTGTTGGCGATATTGTTATTATAGACAGGGGCGATGAGATTCCTACCGATGGAATTTTGTTGGAATCAGTGGCTTTATCGGTGAATGAATCATCACTAACAGGTGAGCCAATCGCTCGTAAAAGTCACGATATTTCTACCGATGATGGTTCACATACATATCCTATCAATAAGGTTCTTAAGAGCACTGCAGTGGTTGAGGGACATGGAATTGTTGAAACAACCACTGTGGGCGATAAAACTGAGATAGGAACCACCGCACGCGAAGCAACAATCCGTATTGATGCTCCAACTCCGTTAACCATTCAACTCCATAAATTGAGCGACTTCATAAGTTCCTCTGCATTTTTGTTGGCTATTTCGATTTTTGTAATACTTGCATTTATTGATATTTCTAGCTCAAACTTTGCCTTGGATTCTCATCAAAAGTTCGTTTTTGGTGCTATTGTGCTTACTATTGTTGGGTTGCTCACTAAGTTTTGGTTGCCTTCAATTAATTACCTGCTCAATCAGGCTGGTTTAAAGTTTGCAATACCCGATATTTTCCAGAAAATTAAAGTTAATGCAGTTATAGTATCACTTGCTATTGGTATATTGGTTCTTGCTGTTTCTGCAATTATTGGCTCGTTTTTCGGAGTTGATTTTTTCCTTGCTCAAAATTGGTTTTCAGTTGATGTGCTTAGTAGTTTACTCAACTACTTTATGGTTTCAATGACCTTAATTGTAGTTGCAGTACCCGAGGGCTTGGCAATGAGCGTAACGCTCAGTTTGGCTTACAGTATGCGTAAAATGACAGCGGCAAATAATCTTGTCCGTAGGATGCAAGCAACGGAAACAATGGGTGCGGCAACGGTTATATGTACCGATAAAACAGGTACGCTTACCCAGAATCAGATGACAGTTCTTGAGTGGCATTTTATTGGCAATGTTGATATTAAAGAAAATACAGTAGAGTCGGATGTGCTAAAGTATTCTATGGCCGTTAACTCGTCGGCTCATCTGGATTTTAGTGATGAAAAAACAAAAACAGTTGGAAATCCGACCGATGCTGCACTTTTACTTTGGTTGAATAATAATAGCGTTAATTATAGGTCCTTAAGGGAGGATTTTAAGGTTGAGTACCAATTGCCATTTTCTTCGGAGAAGAAGTACATGTTTACAATTGGGACTGACAAACAAGGCAAACGATTCCTGCTTGTTAAAGGTGCTCCCGAAATTGTGCTTTCGATGTCGAAAACCGATGAGTCTGTCGCAAAACTATCAAAGCAAATTATTGAGGAGTATCAAAGCAAGTCGCTTAGGTCTATTGCTTTTGCATACAGAGAGTTGGGTTCTGAGAATTATAATTACGAGGATACCCCTTCAAATCTAATTTTTGTAGGATTTGTTGGTATTGCCGATCCTGTTCGTGGCGATGTAGCGCACGCTGTGGCAAGTTGCCATACCGCAGGTATCGATGTGAAAATGATTACAGGCGATAATGTTGTTACAGCATCGTCCATTGGTAAGCAAATTAATATCTATGCCGATAATTCGAGTCATATTGCTATTTCAGGACCTGATTTTGAGGCGTTATCCGATGCCGAAGCTTCAAAAATTATTGGTAATTTGAAGATTATGTACCGGGCACGTCCTTCTGATAAGCTGAAATTGGTACGTTTGCTTCAGGAGCAAGGTCAGGTGGTTGCTGTAACTGGCGATGGTACCAACGATGCCCCTTCGCTCAACAGAGCGAATGTTGGATTGGCAATGGGAACTGGAACTCAGGTGGCCAAGGAGGCTAGCGATATAATCCTGCTCGACGATTCTTTTGCAAGTATTGTGAATGCTGTTCGTTGGGGAAGGACTCTGTTTCAGAATATTCAGAAATTCCTATTCTTTCAGTTAACCATAAACCTACTTGCGGTTGCAATTGTTCTTACAGGCCCTTTTACAGGAATAACTCTGCCATTAACCGTTACGCAGATGTTATGGGTGAATTTGATTATGGACACTTTTGCAGCACTAGCATTGGCCACAGAGCCACCCCATGCTGGAGTTATGAAACAGCATCCTCGGAAAACCGACGATTTTATTATTAGTAAGTCAATTCGTAATGGAATAGTTTACACTGCTGGAGCATTCTTTGTTGCTTTAATAGCAATGCTTCAGTATTTGAAAAGCGATGGAGAGGTTACTAACTACGAGTTAACCATATTCTTCAATGTGTTTGTAATGCTTCAGTTCTGGAATTTATTTAATGCTCGTGTATACGGACAAAATGTTTCTGTATTCAAAGGCCTATTTAAGAATAGAAGTTTTCTGTTAATTGCGTTACTTATATTTGTAGGTCAGATATTTATTATTCAATTTGGAGGTGCATTTTTCCGAACAGTTCCCTTAAAAGCAAACGATTGGCTTTTAGTTGTCTTGTCTACTTCACTTATCCTTTGGATATCGGAATTGATTAATTTTATACGCAGAAAATTAACTTAAAACCTATAATCTGTCCTATGAAGTCGAGAAGCGATTTAACAAAAGCCGATATTGAGTCAATAATTAACGGAACAGAGGTTTGCCATGTATCAATGATTGATAACGATGGAAAACCTTATGTTTTACCATTTAACTTTGGCTATCGCGATGGTAAACTCTATATACATAGCGGTCCTGAAGGGAAGAAAATTGATATTTGGAAGAATAATCCGAATGTTTGTGTTGCTTTCAGCAATGGTTACCAAATGCGAATTCAGAACGAGAGCGTGGCCTGTTCCTATTCCATGCGTTACCGTAGCGCACTTATTCATGGTAAGATTAGCCAGATAGATGATATTGAAGAAAAGAAAAGGGTTTTGAACATTGTTATGGCCAAGTATAGTAGCAAGGAGGATTTTACCTATAGCTTACCAGCAATTACCAATGTGAAAGTATTCGAAATTATTATTGATAAGATGGAAGGACGTGCCTACGGGTATTAGTGTATATCAATTGTGCATGAATATATAAAGTTCGTTGGCTAATCCCAGCGAACTTTTTTTATGGTGATTTTTATCAAAAACAAGTTAAAAAAAATGATTGCTAGCTGACACTGTATTGAAAATAGTTTATATTTATTGGAAAATTAGTTTGTTGGTTAATTCGAAAATAAGAGCAATAATACCATGCCCAATATCAGAGATTTAAAGAAGGACATTAAGTCAATGGTAAAGCATTTCTTAGATGAGTGCTATACTCAACTAACTTTTTCCCCTCATCTGAATCAGGAGAACGTTTTGGATATTATTTCTGATGTATTGGAACTTGAGAAAGAAGTAATTGCCAAGTTAGCATTTAAATCGCGTCAGCGAGGTGTTAAAACTACGGTTGATTATCAATCAATTGCCAATGATTTTTACAATAGAATAGTTGAATTAACTGAAAGGTTGAATTCCTTGGATTATTAATACCTCTATTATAATCATATCAAAATTTACCCGCGAAAAGTCATTTGCTTTACCTTTCTGATTAAATCTTCATTCTTTATTGGTTTAGTAATATAATCATCAAAAGCAGACTCTTTTAACTGTTTAACATCCTCGGTTAGGGCATAAGCCGTTTGGGCTAGAATAGGAATTTTAGGGTTTATTTCTTTGATAGCTTTCAATGCATCATAAC
>WBUV01000329.1 GCA_008933525.1 Bacteroidales bacterium
GCACGTAGATTCGCAATTTCAAGAATGATTTCTTTTGTGTCGAACTCGTTATTATTGTTACCACGCATTAGGTAACCCATGTAGAGTTTTTCCCTTAACTCACGTTTTTGAGAGTACTGTAGGAAAGGTAGCATGCTTGGTTTTTGAAGTGTGAAAACCCACTTTCCCTCTAGCCCAAATTGCTTAGCATCTCTTGCCGCAGCATCAATAATATCTTTTGATAATCCAACTAAATCAGCCTCATTATCAATTACAAGTTTGAAATTTTTGTTGGTTTCGTCAAGTAAGTTTTCGCCAAACTTCAACCCTAGTTTGGATAGTTTTTGGTTTATTTCACGAAGTTTTTCCTTATCGGCAGCATTTAAATCGGCGCCATTTCTTACAAAGTCGTTGTAGTATTTTTCGACGGTACGTTTTTGTAAGTCGGTAAGTTTTGCCTTATCCCTGTTTAGGTAAACGGATTTAATACGTTGGAAAAGTTTATCGTTTAGGTTGATATTGTCGCGGTGTTCAGTTGTTAAGGGAGCAACTTCGCGCGCTATTTTTTGAAGTTCTGGCGATGTATTTGCACCGTTCAACCCGTAGAAAACGCTTCCAACTTTCGATAACAATTTGCCTGATTTATCGAGAGCAAGTATTGTATTCTCGAATGTTGCGGGCTTTTTGTTGTTTATAATGGCATCAATTTCGGCCTTTTGCTCAGCAATTCCTTGTTTGAATGCTGGAACATAGTGCTCAAAGTCAATTAGCTCGAAAGGTGGCACCTTAAATGGTGTTGTGTACTCACTCAGGAATGGATTTGGTCTTTTCGGTTCCTGTGAGTTAGCGTTTCCTGCTATTAGCATAGTTGCAAGAATTAACAAACTTAATCGTTTCATAATTTTTATTGTAGGTTAATAGATTATCAAACATCAATTTTTTGATGCAATATAGCGCATTAGGTTTAATCAATAAAATTAAGCGGATATTGAAGTCTACAAACCTATTTCTTCATATAATCTTTAAAAATCTTCTCAAACTTTTCAATTTTAGGAGTGATTGTCATTCTGCAATATGGTTGATTTTTATTGTTAGTATAGTAATCCTGATGGTAATCCTCTGCTTTAAAAAATACTACAAAGGGCTCAATTGCAGTTACAATAGGGCTATTCCAAATCCCCGCATTGTTAAGTTTCTTTTTGATTTCCTCCGCGGTTGTTTTTTGTGAATCGGAGTGGTAAAAAATAACGGAGCGGTATTGGGTTCCAATATCTGCACCTTGTCTATTAAGAGTTGTAGGATCATGTGTTTTGAAGTAAACCTCTAGAATTTTTGAGAAAGGTATTTTTGACGGATTAAATGTAACCTGAATAACCTCTGCGTGTCCAGTATTTCCTTCACAAACCTCTTTGTAGGTTGGATTTTTAACGGTACCACCCGAGTAGCCTGATTCAACCTTAGTTACTCCATCGAGCCTACTGAAAATGGCTTCAACACACCAGAAGCATCCAGCTCCCAGCGTGGCAACTTCAATTTGTTTTTCGGACATATTTTTTGTGTTTTTGTTTGTTTGAGCAGATAATGTGATTGAAATAAATAGCATAAAAGCTATAATAACTAAACGTATCATAGTTTTAGAGTTTAGTTAATAACATACTCGTGGGTCATTATGTTCATAAAAATTGAAGAGTGAAGATTTAAAAATCTTCACTCCATAATTGTTTTTGATAAGTTTTTTTATTGAATTTTATTAAATCTACATTCTAATTAAATCTGTAAGAGAATTTTACTAAGAATATATTATGTGGGTGTGTATCGTAAAGATTATCCATATCGTTATTTAGCGAAGTGCTGTAGGCTGATTCGGATGTTTGTTTGCTCATAGTCCATACTAAGAATACGGTTGAACCAGGCCTATATTCCCAACGAACAATTAGGTTCGATTGAAAATCCATAAAGTTGAAGTTTCTGTTGGAGAACGAATAATCCGTTGTTCCATCGGTGTCTTCATCAACTAAATATTCTTCATTATTGGCATCGTAGTTAATTTGAGATGGTAATAGTTGGTAGAATCTATTTGAGTATTTATTCGCATCGGGGTCGGTTATATATTTGAAATTCTCATATTTTCCAGATGCAAAGAATGGTCGACCATAATACTGAACTGAAAGGTTTGGGTTGATACTATATTCCAATCGTAGAGATAGTGCTAGAGTTTGTTGATTTATGGAACCTCTCATGTAGCGTATTATATTGCCATTATCATCTTCAATATTGGTAACATATTGCAACTCGTTTGCAGATTTTGAGAAGTTTGGACTAAGTCTGATTGTTATACTATTGGTGGGTTTGTACGATAATGTGGCATATAGTCCCTGGTATTTGCTATAATTTGCATCACCGTATTGTGTGTTTCCTCCTAACTGTAAGGTAACTTTTTTACGCTGATCGCTACTTAGGTTGTACCATGTATTCCAACTTCCAGGGGTTTTGAGCATTGGTCCGCCCCTTAGTGCGTGTGAACTTAAATTCTCTCCACTTCTGTTTACTCCACCGCCTAAGCCCCAGTAGTTTTTAAATTGAAGGTAAAAGTTGATATTCCCTCCCTTAAAAGTAGACTGACCACCAAAATTCCATCCAGTCCATTGGTTGAAATTGAAATTAATGTTACGGAAAATGAATTTGGGTTCCCAATAGCGGAGGCCTACCCAAATAACCTGAAAAATCTCATCCACATTTTGGGTGTAACCAATATCATTTATTTCAAGTTGAGGCGATTTCCAAGAAATCATACTCATGTAGCGAAGATGACCCTCTCCAATTTTACCAATTTGAATTCCTCCTCCGGTTCCCGACAAAGCATTACGCGATGAGTCAAGGCTAACATAGTTTACATCGGGACGCTGAAAATACCTTGCAGGAGAGCGCTGAGTACGAACAATTGCCTCTTCGGTACCATTTACATGACTAAAGTAAAATTTTGCACCCCATAGGTATTTTTTATTAGCCCACATGTGTTGTAAATCAATACCTCCTGTAAACGCATTTCGATGTAAATAATCTTTTGTTTCATCGGTTAGTTGCCTGTTGGTGGAGGTAAAAATACCTGCTATAATTGTATTCCCTTTATTTAATTCTTGTCTTAAACTTCCAACTGTGTAGTTTGATAATGGCTCAACAATTTGAACATTTCTCCTGCCTATACTGTCAATTCTTGCAAACGAATTAGCCGTTAAACTTTCAAGAATTCCTATTGACATTCCATTGTTTGTTCGTCCGGTAATTTTTGCAGCTCCTAGAATGGCCGTATTTGAAGGCATCTTTAAATATTCATCGTCATCTATTTCAGGATATATTTGGGGCGATCGGCCAATTCTACGCGAGTAGAATAGGTTTTGTGAAGCCAAATCGCCATCACCAAACATTAAACCAAAGTTGAGCATGTTGTTACCTTCGATAAAGAATGGCCTTTTCTCCTCAAAGTAAGTTTCAAAAGCGGTTAGGTTTATCTCCGAAGGGTCGGCTTCAACCTGTCCAAAGTCAGGGTTAACAGTTAAGTCTAAAGTGAAATTGTTTGTTAATCCAATTTTTGCGTCTACTCCAGCATTTAAATCATTTCGTTTACCCGTAACAAAAGGGTTGCCAATTTCGGGCTTAAAACTTTCTGTTTTGGCTACAAAGTATGGGGCTACTTCAATTTGACGTTTTGGAGTCAATCCATTCAACCCGTTCATCTCACCAAACATATGAACAAATCCTGGAGCATCCTTGGGAACATGCTGCCACATTGATTGTTCCTGATTTCTATGGATATAACGTGCAACCTGTAATCCCCATGTTAAATCGCCAGTGTTTGCAAAACGAAGTTGGTTTAAAGGGATTTTCATCTCGGCTGTCCAGCCATCAGGCGTGCGTGCAGTTTTGGTCCACCAAATAGGATCCCAGTTGTTATCCTCTTTGTCGCCGTTCTCCATCATTACGAGGTCGTTTTTAACTCCCGAAACGCTAACACAAAAAATAAATGCGGTTCGTTTGTCGAAGTATGAATCAACTCCTAGTGCAATCCAGTCTCCCTCTATAGCATCGCGTCGTGTAACTCTCGATACAATTTTTTCGGGGTCACTATCTGTCATTCTAAATGCAGCGTAGAGAAAATCCTTATC
>WBUV01000330.1 GCA_008933525.1 Bacteroidales bacterium
AAGACCACGAGCCATAAAAATCATCATACCAATTGCTAACTCAGCAACAGCGTTTGAGTTTTGGCCAGGGGTGTTCATAGCAACAACACCTTTTGCTGTACAAGCAGCAAGGTCGAGGTTATCGTAACCAGCACCAGCGCGAACAACAATTTTAAGATTTTTTCCAGCCTCAACAACTTCCTTGGTAACCTTATCGCTACGAACAATTAGCGCATCGGCATCGGCAACGGCCTTTACAAGGTCGTTAGGGTCGGTATATTTTTCAAGAAGAGCCAAGGTGAATCCAGCATCCTCAACAATCTTTCTAATTCCGTCAACCGCAGCCTTTGCAAAAGGTTTTTCGGTTGCTACTAATACTTTGGTCATATCAGTAAAGTTTATGGGTTAATGTTTTATTTTATAAGAATTTGTCATCCTGAATGAAGAGAAAGACTAAAAGATTTTTCGCTATCGCTCAGAATGACAAATCAATAATTCGATATCAAAATGAACTATGCGTTCAATTTCTCAAATTCCTTCATGCAGTCAACAAGTGCCTGTACGCTTTCAATTGGACAAGCATTGTAGATAGATGCACGGAAACCACCAACCGAACGGTGACCTTTAATACCAACCATTCCTGCTTTCTTAGCGAAATCCATAAACTCAGCCTCTTTTTCTTTGTACTGCTCAGCCATTACAAAGCATACGTTCATAATAGAACGGTCTTCCTTAACAGCAGTTCCTACGAACATCTTGTTGCGGTCAATCTCGTTGTAAAGAAGGTCTGCCTTTTGGTTGTTAATCTTATGCATTGCAGCAACACCACCAAGCGATTTAACCCAATTCAAAGTTTCGTGCATCACAAAAATTGAAATTACTGGAGGAGTGTTGTACATTGAGTTATCCTTTGGCTCAGCACCAATATGGGTTCTGTAATCAACCATACTTGGTAACTTGCGTTGGATTTGCTCCAATAGGTCTTTGCGAACAATTACAAAAGTAACACCAGCAGGACCAACGTTTTTCTGAGCACCACCGTAAATCATAGCGTATTTCTTGATATCAACAGGGCGGCTCATAATATCGGAACTCATATCGGCGATTAAGTTGATAGGGCAATCCATATCAGTTTTAATCTCTGTACCGTAAATGGTGTTATTTGTGGTGATGTGGAAATAATCCGCATCAGTTGGGATTTTGTATCCTTTTGGAATGTAAGTGTAGTTTTTGTCGGCCGATGAAGCAACAACCTCAACCTCGCCGTATAATTTTGCCTCTTTAGCAGCTTTTTTAGCCCAAACACCTGTTTCAAGGTAAGCCGCTTTTTTGTTAAGGAAGTTTGCAGCAAGAGTGTAGAACTGAGTTGAAGCACCACCACCTAAAAACATAACAGCATAGTTATCTGGAATGTTAAGTAGATCTCTCCAAAGTTGCTCAGTTTCAGCCATAATTCTTTCCCAACCTGGAGTACGGTGAGAAATCTCTAGTAATCCAATACCTGTACCATCGAAATTACGGATAGCTTCGATTGTTGATTCAATCGCTGGTTTTGGAAGGATGCAGGGACCTGCATTAAAATTATGTTTCATGATGTTAAAAGTTTAAGTTTGAAATTCATTTATGAATTATACGTCAAATTTCCTTGTTTTTTTTGTAATTTCCTAATGAGATGTTATCAAACAACATTATATGGAAGAAACCTATAAGTTACTTACATACAAGTCGATTTCCTTCTAAAATGGGCACCTTATCGGTTTGGTCGAAGGAAAAACAGTAACCAATAACATTATCCAAGCCTAGTTTCTTAAGTCGATGTTTCTGAGCCACTTTCTCAATGTAAGTATCCATTGTATCCTTGGCAGCATCCCATAAATCGATAGCGGCGTAAACAGAATCGCACTTGGTATCGAATAATCCTGATTGCATCAACTTGTTGGATAATGCTCCCGCAAAGAGGGTATCCTCAAGGCAAAACTTACCCTTCCACCCCGCACAAAGCACCAAAATATCCTTCTGCTGAGCCGATAAATATTTAACAACCGCGCTAAAATTCAAGAATGAGCCTATTGTTACTACACTTGCATCCTTTCCCACGGTAATTGCATTGGTTCCATTGGTTGTGCTGTAAACAATAGTTTTTCCGTCAACTGTTTCGGGGGTAAAGTAAAAGGGCGAATTGCCAAAATCGGCAAAATCCAACTTTTCGCCATTACGTTCGGCAACCACAAGGAAACCTTTCTCCTTATACGCCCTGGCCTCCTCAACATCTCTAACTGGAATAATCTCCTTCACGCCATTCTTAAACATTGTGCATATAACCGATGTGGCCCTAAGAATATCAACCACAACAACAATCTTATTTGTTGAATCGAAATGGCTAAAAACCGATGGTGAAAAGCAAACTTCTATTTTGTTCATTTCAAAAAACCGTTTTAAAAAAAGGGGGCTCATCACCCCCCTTATGTGTGTGAACTATTTTGCCAAGTGGAATGGTGGCTTAACAATCTTTGCTTTTAGTTTCTTATCGCGGATACCAATATAAATTTCAGTATCGTCCTTCCAGAAACCTTTCTTAACGTAGCCCATGCCAATGCCTTGCTTGCTCATTGGCGACATTGTACCTGAGGTAACCTCACCAATTTCGTTGCCTTGAGCATCGTATATTAGGTAATGTTGACGAGGAATACCCCTATCAATCATAATAAATCCTTTAAGTCTGCGCTCAGTTCCTTCGTTCTTATGTTTTTCCCAAAGAGCGCGGTCGATGAAGTTTTTACCATCAACAAATTTGGTAATCCATCCTAAACCAGCCTCAATGGCAGATGTTTCGTCGTTAATATCGTGTCCGTACAAGCAGAAACCAACCTCAAGACGAAGTGTATCGCGAGCACCCAAGCCAATAGGCTTAATTCCAAACTCAGCACCAGCCTCAAAAACAGCCTTCCAAAGTTTATCAGCATCTTCGTTAGCGCAGTAAATTTCGCAACCACCAGCACCGGTGTAACCAGTTGTGGAGAAAATAACCTCTTTAATACCAGCAAAGGAAATCTTCTTGAATGTGTAGTACTCCATATCAACCACATTCTCGGAGGTTAACTTCTGCATTGCTTTAAGGGCAAGAGGTCCTTGAACTGCCAGCTGAGCAAACTCATCGGAAGCGTTATAGATTTCCTTACCAGGAGTAAATCCAAACTTCTTACCTTGCTCGCAAATCCAGTTCCAGTCCTTATCAATATTGGCAGCATTGATAACCAAGAAGTAGGTTTCAGCGTTTACACGGTAAACCAGAAGATCGTCAACAATACCACCTTTTCCGTTAGGAAAACAGCTGTACTGAACTTTACCATCGGTTAATGCAGATACATCGTTGCTGGTGATGGTTTGTAGGAAATCCAATGCTTTTGGACCTTTCACCCAAACCTCGCCCATGTGCGATACGTCAAAAACACCCACTTTCTCTCTTACTGTAATGTGCTCATCGTTAATACCACTGTACTCGATAGGCATATTATAGCCAGCAAACTCGGCCATACGTGCGCCCAACTCGATGTGGTACTTTGTAAATGCAGTATTTTTCATTGTAGAATAGTATAAGTTGAACATATAAAGATTTATGCAAAACTAGTGTTTTTATTTATTGGTTATAATTTACGCTCCGAATTGTTTCAAACGATTGATGTGTTATTGAACATTTTGAAAACTGAGTAGATTTTCACATAATTTCAAACGACTAGAACACAAACCCCTATAACCATAATTAGATTATCAGAAAAAGATTTATGCCCCTTTCTTATCAACTCCAACTAATTTTTTCTATATTTGGTTAGATTTAATTTTTATTTGACGTAAATTACATGACTGGAATTCAAAACATTGCTATGAGTGGATACAAACACGTAAAACTTGATGTTCTGAAGGAGATTTCCGAAGGAAGTAACGATTTAATGCGCGACCTTATTTTCCTTTATATCAGTCAAATACCCGTATTCATAGAGCAATTAGATTACTACTATAAAAACGAAGATTACATTTCGCTTGGTAAATTGGCTCACAAGATAAAAAGCTCAGTATCGATGATGGGTATTAGCGAATTGTCCTCTGATATGAAGAAACTGGAACAACTTGCACAGGCAAAGAAAGATACTCAGAAATACCC
>WBUV01000331.1 GCA_008933525.1 Bacteroidales bacterium
TATAGAACCTGTTGAGGTTGTTGAGTTGAATAACGAGATTCGTGAGTTGGAGTACGACGAGCGTCGTGAGATTATAAGGATTCTGGTCGATTTTGCCGATAATATCCGTCCATATCTCCCTGAACTGTTGTCGGCATATGATTTTCTAGGAACTATCGATTTCATAAGGGCTAAGGCTTTGTTTGCGGTGGAATATCATGGGGCTAAACCAATTCTGAAGAATTCAACAGGTACATACCTACGCCAAGCAAAGCATCCAATTTTGTTGAAAAGTCTGAAACGTGAGGGCAAGGGGATTATTCCGCTCGATATTGAGGTTAATCAGCAGAACAGAATTCTTTTAATTTCTGGCCCAAATGCTGGAGGAAAATCGGTTTGCTTAAAAACCTTTGGTCTGCTACAGTATATGCTCCAGAGCGGCTTTTTGCCCTGTGCACTGGAGAACTCTGAGATGGGAATTTATCGTGGAATCTTTATCGATATTGGCGATGAGCAATCCATCGAGAACGATTTGAGTACCTATAGCTCTCATCTTCTCAATATGAAACATTTCCTTAGGAATGCTCAGAAGGAAACCTTGGTGCTGATTGATGAGTTTGGTGCTGGAACCGAGCCAATGGCTGGCGGTGCAATTGCCGAAGCAATTTTACAGCAGTTGTGTAACGTAGGGGCTTTTGGTGTTATCACAACTCACTATTCAAACCTAAAACACTTTGCTGCAAATACCGATGGTATTATTAATGGTGCAATGCTATTCGATAATGCTAAGATTGAGCCTTTGTTCAAGTTGGAGATTGGCAAGCCCGGAAGCAGTTTCGCTTTTGAAATTGCCCGTAAAATTGGCCTGCCCGATACAGTTCTGAACGATGCTGGCAGCAAGGTGGGTGAGGATTATATCACCTTTGAGAAGCATTTAAGGGAGATTTCGCGCGATAAACGTTACTGGGAAAAGAAACGCGATAATATTAGAATAGCCAATAAAAAGACCGAGGAATATCAGGATAAACTCGAAAAAGAGTTGGCAGTGCTAAAGGAGCAACGCAAGGAGATATTGGCAAATGCCAAAAAGGAAGCACAGGCAATACTTGCCGATGCCAATAAGCAAATTGAGAATACCATTCGTGCTATAAAGGAGGCCAATGCTGCCAAGGAGCAAACAAAGCAGGTTCGTGTGGAGTTGGATAAGTTCAAGAAGGAGGTTGAGGAGATTAATGTTCACGACGAATCAATCGACCGCAAGATAGAGCAAATTAAACGCCGTCAGGAGCGCAAGCAGCAGCAAAAGAATGACCCAAAAACTGTGGAGTCTGTTCCAGAGAAGGAGGATTTGAAGGTTATTGGGGTAGGCGATAAGGTTAAGATTGCTGGCCAAAGCCTTATGGGCGAGGTTGTATCGCTCTCAAATCAATCAGCGTCAGTGGCGTTTGGTAATATGATTACGGTTGTGCAGCTGGATAGGCTTGAGAAAATATCGACCAACGAGTTCCGTAAGGCAAACAAGACCTTGGAGCAACCAAGTACTGGTGCTGGTTTCGATACCTATAAGCGCAGGCTAAACTTTAAGTCCGATATCGATATTCGTGGCTATCGTGCCGATGAGGCCATTGAGGCTGTTCAGGATTTAATTGACGATGCGTTGATGCTAAGCATTTCGCGTGTTAGGATTCTGCACGGTAAGGGGAATGGCATTTTGCGTCAGGTTATTCGCGATTACCTGCGTAATGCTCCCGGTGTTAAATCCTATGCCGATGAGCATATTGAGTTTGGTGGCTCTGGAATAACTGTGGTGGATGTTGATGTGTAGACTGTTGCTTAGTACACATTATTTCTTGTCATTTCGAGTGTTAGCGAGAAATCTCTTTGTTGTGTAGGAATGACCAGCAGAAGAGATGCTTCACTAACGTTCAGCATGACAAAATTCCAATCGGTATCACATTCCAACTTTTTCACTAAATTAGTGCAAAATAATATGAAAGTTGGAACTACTTATATATACACGCAGGGTAAACCCTAGGATTGAGTATATTTTCCGTTTTATTTTTAAGGATATACTTAAGTTAAGCTATAGAATTACAACATCAATAACCGAAGCGCAGGGTTATTATGGCCCATTGCTGTCATACTCTCATCAGCAAATTGGAAAATCAGTTCAAGTTATTCCACATGGGTTATTAACAGAAATTGGAGTTCATCATCATTCATTTGAGGTAACCGACTGGAACGGTTTGCCTTCTTTTCCTTTAACAGCTCCTGATACTGAAATTCCTTTCGATATTTTTTCTGCCTCTTTTTACTTGTTAACTCGCTACGAGGAGTATACTAGTTCTAGGCTTAATAGCGATAAACATAGCCGTTATAGCCATTTAATGAGTATCGCATCAAAGAATAATTTTCTACATCTACCAATAATCGATTTGTGGGCATTTAGGTTTTTAGAAATACTCAATAAAAGAGGCTATAGCCTTACCAGCAAACCCCGTAAGTTTAATCACATAGTTACTTTCGATTTAGATTCGGCCTATGCGTTTAAGCATAAGGGTTTGGTTCGTGTAGCATTATCGGCAATTAAATCGTTAGTTTCTGGTGCTAAACCCGATTTTATTCGCAGATTTAAAGTACTTGCTGGCTTAAAGCCTGATCCATTTGATATTTATGATGAGTTAATACCTATACTTCCTTCAACTCCTCAAACAATCTGGTTTATTCACTCAGGTAGTTGGGGAAGTTATGATAAGCCAATTCCAATTCACTCCGATGCGATGAAAAATCTTGTTCAAAGTTTGGGTGAAAAATTTAGGATTGGAATTCATCCTTCATATAATTCTTTCTTGAACGAGAATAGAACAAGAGATGAACTTGCTGTTTTGGTTGATGTTTTAGATCAAGCAGTGGGGTGTAGCCGTCAACATTATTTGCGATTAAGTTTACCTACCTCCTACAGAATACTTGTTAAGTTAGGTGTTACTGAAGATTACACTATGGGATATTCAGAAACTATTGGGTTTAGGGCAGGAACATGCACTCCATTTGTATTCTTCGATTTATTGGCAGAGCAACCCCTAAATCTAAAAGTTTATCCTTTTCAAACAATGGATTCTGCAATGATATTAAAGAGTATAAAAGCAGACGATGCTTTTACTCATGTTAGGCAGATGATTGATATTGTTCAAAAAGTTAATGGAACATTTGTGAGTGTTTGGCATGTCGATTACTTGTCGGGGTATCAAAATGGTGGAAATTGGTTTGAAGTTTTTAAGCAAACGCTTTCATATTTGAAGGAGGACGGAAATGGTAATTAATTACCTTGAACGATCAGCCATTGACGATACTTTATGGAATAATTGTATAAGCGAGTCATTCAATGGAATAGTGTATGCCTACACTTGGTACCTAGATATTGTATCTCCTAACTGGACGGCATTGGTTTCCAACGATTACAGTTACGTTTTTCCGCTTCCAGCCTTCAACCGTTTTAATGTTGATATGCTGTTGCAGCCTTTGTTTACCCAGCAGCTAGGCTTATTTTCAGCAAATCAAATAACATCAGAAATTTTGAATGAGTTTATTCAACAAATTCCTCAAAAGTTTAAATACATTAATATTCATTTAAATACCACAAATAAATATTGTGGTACTGCTGAATCTATTGATAGAATTACATATCAACTCTATTTGGTACAGTCATATAGTAAGATTCAAGAATCGTATAGCCAAAATACCCGAAGGAATATCCTCAAAGCAATTGCCTTCGGTGTTGATGTTATAAAAATAGAGAGTTCGGTTGTTTTTATTGATTTTTACAGAAATCATGGTGTCAAGTTTAAAAAACCAAAGTATACTCAAATTGAAAAATTGATCAATTTTTTAAGCGAAAATGGTCATGGTGAAATTATCGGTGCTTACTTCAGAGGTGAACTATGTGCGGCAACATTAATTGTAAAAGGAAACGGTAAGTTGATATACCTATTTGCTAGTTCAAGTTCGCTAGGACTCCAAAAAAGAGCCATGTTTGCAATAGTTGATCAAATAATTAGATGGAATTCTGAGAGTCATTTGGTTTTAGACTTTGAAGGATCAATAATACCATCAATTGCTCGTTTTTATGCAGGTTTTGGTGCTAAGCC
>WBUV01000332.1 GCA_008933525.1 Bacteroidales bacterium
CCTTACCATTGGCCGATACAATCTTTTCGGGCGCTGTAAGCTCAACAATTTGAATTCCTTCCTCAATAACAGCTTTTATCTCACCCTCATCGGCAGGCATTTCATCAACTGTTCTGCGGTAAACTACAGTAACCTTGCCGTTATTGCCAACCAAACGATGCGCAGTACGCGCAGAGTCCATTGCGGTGTTTCCACCGCCTATAATTACTACGTTTTTGCCTAACTCCTTAATGCTACCATCCTTAACACCAAAAAGTAGCGATAGCGGGTCGATAACACCACTGGTTTCAATTCCGTCGATATTCAAATCGGCCGATTTTTGCGCACCGGGCGATAGGTAAACGTAATCGTATGTAGATTTTAGCTTTGCAAACTCGTCCTTATTAACCTTGTGGTTGTAAGCTATTTTAACTCCAAGTTGCTCCAATCTACCGAAATCGCGATTAATTGCCTCGTCGGTCAATCTAAAGCCAGGAATTGCGTACTTAACCATACCACCCGATTTAGAGTGAGCCTCAAAAACATCAACCTTGAAGCCATTAATGGCTAGGTAAAACGCACACGATAGGCCCGATGGACCAGCCCCAACTATTGCCGCCGATTTACCGTTTGCAGCTTTTGGATTTAGCTTGATATCTGAATTCTCCGCAATAAAGCGCTTTACCTCACGGATTAGCAGCGAATCATCGTAATTAATCCTTGTACACTTATTCTGGCATTGATGGTCGCAAACCATACCCGTAATTGATGGGAATGGGTTGGTTTTAAGAATCACCTCCAGTGCTTTATCGTACTGTTTTGTGGCTGTGAAGTATAGGTAATCTGGAATATCCTGATTTGTTGCGCAGGTATCGCGGCAAGGCGCCGAAATACAATCGAAGTAATCCAACTCACGTTGTGTTTTGATGGATGGCTCGCGCAGATGGTCGCGGGTGTAAAGTTTACTAGTCAGAACATCATCGGCATACTTTTTCAGAAATTGATGTGCCGATTCCTTGCCAACCAGCTCAACCATAGTGTTGCACTTACCTTTAGCGATATCGCTGGTAATATTCTCAACATACTGCTTTAATCTTGTATAACCACCTGGCTTAAGCAAATCGGAGCAAACGGTGATTGTTTTGAATCCGCACTTTAGGGTATCGGTTACGTTGAAAGCATTTACCCCAGCCGAGAACGAAAGCAGAAGTTTGCCGTTAAACTCATTCTGCAACTTCCGCGCAACGTTTATTGATACTGGATGCAACGCTCTTCCGCTCATATACATCATCTCAACATCGGACTTAAAGGCATTCTTAGTGTTCACCGATTCAAGCGTATTTGTTAGCTTTAATCCAAAGGTTAAGCCTTGCTTATCGGCAGTTTGCTGTAACGAATTGATGATTTTAACCGCATCGGGATACTTTAGGTCGTGCTCAAAGGCAATGTCAGGTACGTTTGTCTTGAATTTCAACTCCTTGTTAAGAATCCTTCTCAGCTCTTCTGGGCCCAGTAAGGTTGGATTTAACTTAACGAATGTATGGAGTTTTTTCTCGGTAAGCAGATATTTCGCAATGTCCTCAATCTCGTTAGCAGGGCATCCGTGCATTGTAGAAAGGGTGATGTTGTTTGAAAGTTGATGCGGAATACTGATTTTTTCCACCTCAGGGTAGAGCAATTTAACTTTCTCTACTTTCTCCTCCAACTCAGCCTTGCAGCTAGTCATCTTATCGAAAAACCATTGAACGTTGGGTTGTTTAATGCCCTCAAGGTTGTAGCCCACGCTCATATTGAAAATGGTGTTTGGGTTAGCACCAAAGCCTAATTTGTGATTTAGTATGTGGATGATAACCCAAGCATTTAGGTACTCGTTAAAGCTTTGCTCAATCTTTAGTTCCTGCGACCATTCGCAGTTATACCCCTCGTCCTGCATATCGATACAGGGCTTGGAGATTTCAAGTTCATCTAAAGTCTGGATAGTTTTTAGTTCGATATAACGACAACCCATTAACCACGACACAATGATGTTCTGCGCCAATTGCGTGTGTGGGCCTGCGGCTACGCCTAAGGGTGTATCTATTTTTTGTCCGAAAATCTCGGTATTTAACTTACTATTTTGCGATGGATTGAAAAATAAATCCTTGTTGATACCAAATATTGATTGATTTTTCTGAAATTCGTTCAAAATCATTTGGAGCATATGCTCCACGGGAATTGTGTAGAATTTATCGGTCATAGTTTTAGTGAAAAGTTATATCACAAAACTAAAAATAAACGCCGTAAGAATTACATTTGTCATTAAAATTATTGATTAATTGGAAAAATATTATAGATGATACATAAAGAGCAGAAAAATATATCAGCAATTATTCTTTCGGCTGGAAAATCTGAACGAATGGGTGTTCCAAAATTCTCATTACGATTCAATACTGAAACAACATTTCTGGAAAAACTGATTGACGAATACCACTCCTTTGGTTGTATTGAGATTATAGTTGTGCTTAACGAAACCAGCGCAGTTCTTTATCATCACCTAAAATTAAGTGTTCCAAGCAATGTAAGGGTTGTTATTAATCATCATCCCGAATGGGAAAGGTTTTACTCGCTTAAGTTGGCCGCTTTGGCTTTGAATAAGGTAAAGCCTGTGTTTGTTAGTAATATTGACAATCCGTTTGTTTCTAATAGCATCCTTGATTGTCTGTACAATGAATCGAACAATTTTGACTATGCTTGTGTGGCATTTAATGGGCGGGGAGGACACCCATTTTACCTGTCCGAGCAAGTAATTAACCATTTAAGGTCTGAGCCCCAAGATCAAATACACTTAAAGCAATTCCTGAGTAAATATCCAAAGAAATTGGTCGAAGTTAATGATAGCAAAGTTCTGCTCAACGTCAATAACATGGAGGATTACCATAAGTTGATAGCTGTAAAATGAAACTTAAAGAGGTTTTTCAACTCTCCGACTCTCCAATACTCCAATACTCCAATACTCCAATACTCCAATACTCCAATACTCCAATACTCCAATACTCCAATACTCCAATACCCATTAACTTAATAACCCAATAACTCAACTACCATTATCCTCCATAAAGCCTCATCAACACCTTCTCCGGAGTCATTGGTAAATCAAAGTCGGGTTTGTAGTTCGCATTGAACGATTTTATAGCGTTTTGAATTGCGAAGTATGCCGCAATGCCATACATAAAGGGCGGTTCGCCAACTGCTTTCGACTTAAACACAGCAAGTTCGGGGCCTTTGGTATTTAATGCCTCGCATTTCAGCGTTTTTGGTGCAAAGTAGATATCTGGTACCTTATAGGTCGATAAACTATTGGATAGTAATTTACCCTTTTCGTTATAGGCTAACTCCTCCAATGTTGCCCAACCAATTCCCTGAACCACAGCGCCTTCAACCTGTCCTAGGTCGATGGTTGGGTTAATGCTATTCCCAAAATCGTGAATAATTAGTACATCGTCAATTACGTACATGCCCCTAATGCAATCAATAGTAACTGCTATTGCTGCTGTTCCATAAACGTGGTAGGCAAATGGATGGCCTTTTTCCTTGGTTTTATCGAAGAAAATGGTGGGTGTGGCATAGTGTCCATTCTCGGTTAAACAAACCCTTTTGAAGTGAGCTGTTTGAACCAGTTTTTTCCAACTTAACCCGGTCGATTTTCCATTGGCAGTAACTTCCTCGTTTACAAATTCTATTTGCTCAGCCTTTGAACCAGTAATTTCGGCAGCAACATCCTTAAGCCTTGCAATTAATGCTTTAAGGGCAATAACTAGCGCATTTCCGTTCAAGTCGGCTCCACTGCTAGCTGCAGTGGGCGATGTGTTGGCCACACGTGAAGTGTTGGTGGAGTGTATTTTAACCTTGTCGATTCCAATGCCCAGCATCTGCGATGCAATTTGTGCAAGTTTGGTGTTAACGCCTTGCCCCATCTCAATTACGCCAGTGCTAACCGATACGCTACCATCCTGGTAGATATGCACCAATGCCCTTGCCTGATTCATTGATGTATTGGTGAACGATATCCCAAAACATAATGGCATCAATGCCAAGCCTCGTTTTTGGTACTTATTTTGACTGTTGAAATTATCGATATCGCTCTGTAATTTTTTCAACTCATACT
>WBUV01000333.1 GCA_008933525.1 Bacteroidales bacterium
GTGTATTATTACTGTTTAGAATTAAATCTCAAGAATTGTGGTATATGTTGAAGGATAAGAAAATACTGAGGATTAAACATTTGATGATATTTAGTCAAGTGCTTATTGCTGCATTCGTTATTTATTGGATTACTGAACGCTATAGGTACGAAATGAACGAGCTCCGCAAGGATTTAACTCGCGAATTTGAATTATCCGAGCAAAAAATGCTCGACACAATGATTCGGGCACGAATGATAAATCCTATACTTCATGGAAACAGCATTAGTGCTAGTAAAATTGCCTTGATAAATGCTCAGAATAGCAAATCGGTTATTAAAGTAACTAAGACATCAAATGGAGATACTACTGAAAACGACTCCATTAAATTTAAATTCGATATTAAGTTTGACTCTAGCAATACTGACAAACAAACAGATAGCATAGGCAATAAAAGCACTTTACATATAGTAAGAAAGAACCCAAAATCGGAGAGGTTGCTTATAGAAGGAGTAAAAGTTTTTATGAGTTTTGTGAATGATTCTACTTATGGTGAAACATCTACAACAACTGCGTTTGACGAAGCACTCGATACCTCTATCCTTAAAAGCAATTTCTCGGAAAAACTCCTATTACAAAAGCTTAAACCAATTTGGATTACAAAAACCGATTCCGATTCACTAAATATTCAGAAAACCAAAATCATCCTTTACAGCGATATGCTGAACGGAAAGGTTGGCGTTGGAATTGAAAATTATACACTCTTCCTTCTTAAAAAACTTGCCCCAAATATTTTTTTCGGGCTGTTGCTTTTGCTAACAACTGGCACCGCATTCATTATCTCATTCATTAATTTGAGGAAACAACATCAACTTAATAAAATTCGCGACGAGTTTTTTGGAAACATTACCCACGAATTAAAAACTCCTGTTGCTACGGTTAAGGTTGCACTTGAAGCTTTAAACAAGTTCAACATTAAGGAAAACCCTGAAAAATCATCGGAATATATCAAAATTGCGAGCTTAGAGCTAGATAGGCTCGACTTCCTTATCCAAAAAGTTTTAACATCATCAATATATGAAAGCAGTTCAACTGTTGCAAACTTTGAGAATGTTAACCTAGATGATATTTTGAGTGATGTGATTAAAACAATGCAAATTCGTTTTGAAAGCGAAAATGCCACCGTGACTAAAGAATCTATTGGAACGGACTTTAACATTTTCGCTGACAGGGTTCATATTCAAGGTGTAATTATTAACCTTTTGGATAATAGCCTAAAGTATACCAACGGAAACCCAACAATTCATATTAACTTAATTTCGCTCGAAAAAACAATAATACTGAGCGTATCCGATAGTGGTATTGGAATACCTGAAGAATACCATGGTAGAATTTTCGAAAAATTCTTTAGAGTTCCTAGCAATAATAAACATAACGTAAAAGGGCATGGCTTAGGGCTCAACTACGTTGGAATGGTTATGAAACAGCACAATGGAACCATTTCTGTTAAGAATAATCCCACAAGGGGATGCACCTTTACACTTAGATTTCCAAAAACCAAAGGACAATGAAGAAAGTTCTTTACATAGAAGATGAACCCTTTTTAGGTAAGATTGTCCATGAAACTCTAATAAAGCAAGGTTTTGATGTTACTCTTATTGCCGACGGAGCTAAAGTTATGCAAGCATTCAACACCCTTATGCCCGATATTTGCGTACTTGACATTATGCTCCCAAATGTCGACGGTTACACGCTTTGCGAGCAAATAAAAAATAGATTCCCAACTCTTCCTGTTATCTTCCTTACAGCGAAAACAGAAACAGCCGATTTAGTTAAAGGTTTTGAGGCAGGTGGAACCGATTATATGAGGAAGCCCTTTAGCATGGAGGAACTTATTGTACGAATAAACAATCAACTCAACCTGTTAAACAGCAAAAGAAACTCTGCTGAAAAAGTGCTCGAAAAAGAAATTGGTCGTTATAAATACCACCCTATGCGTTACGAGTTGGTTTCGCCAAGTAAAACAATAAGGCTATCGCAAAGAGAACACGAGGTACTCCAACTAATGGTAACTTCCATCAATAAATCGGTTGACCGTAAGGAATTGCTACAAACCATCTGGGGCGACGATTCGTTCTTTAATTCACGCACACTCGATGTTTATATCCGAAAACTTCGCGAATACTTTGCGGAGGATACAAGTATAGAGATTGTAACCCTTAAAGGCAAAGGATATCTATTTTTGGTGAGGAATTAACAATATATTACTTCCCTTGCGCCTTATACTCCCTATAAAGCATGTGCACAATACCGTCCGATACGCCAATTGTTGGAACAATCACTTGCTTTGCACCAGCCCACTTCATAACTTTTAGGTAGATTTTTGAAGCAGGTATAATAACATCGGCACGGTCGGGGTTCATACCCAGAACTTTAATACGCTCATCAACAGTGTAATACTGAAGGAATTTGTACAACTCCTTAAATTCGGAGTATAAAAGAGGAGCATTCTCAGTTTTTCCTGATAGTTTATAAATTTTGTTGATGTTACCTCCTGAACCAATAATCTTGGGATTCCGAGCCTTAACCCCCAACGCTTTAACCCATTGCTTCATCTCCTCAATGGTTTCATCGGAGACCTTTTCCTTAAGCATCCTAATAGTACCTATATCAAATGAGTGTGATGCCACATTCATTCGGTTTTCAAACAGAGTAATTTCGGTGCTACCACCACCAACGTCCATATAAAGGTAAGGACCTGAGTCGTTGAGCATCTCAACAATCTCGTTTGAGTAGATTATTTCGGCCTCACGCTTACCATCAATTATTTCGATATCAATTCCGGATTTTTCAAGAACATAATCAACCACCTCCTTGGAGTTTTTGGCCTCGCGCATGGCCGATGTTGCGCAAGCTTTATAGGCCACAACATCCTCAACCTCCATAAGGTTGCGGTAGGCTATCATTGTTTTCACCAACTTATCGATTCTACGCTCCGATAACACACCCGTGCTAAACGAATCCTCTCCAAGCCTCAACGGCATCCGCACCAACGACGATTTCCTAAAAACGGCACTATTATCCTCCTCCACAACGTTTGTTAAAAGCAAGCGTGCAGCGTTTGACCCAATATCGATAGCAGCAAACTTTAAAACTTTAATCATTAGCCTTTTCCTTTCCTAATTCCCTCTGCTTATAGTATTTATACAACTCTATTTGGGAACGAAAAACCTCTTCGTTCTCGCCCCTAAATTTAAAATGATTATTTTGCTTATGATTAATAATTCTCGATTTTATGTTATCCCTAAGGGCATAATCAACCACAGTCCGCAATTCGGCCTTCAACTTCTTATCGTAAATTGGAGCTGCCACCTCGACTCTGTAATCAAGATTACGGGTCATCCAGTCGGCCGATGATATGAAGCAAAGTTCATCGCCGCCGTTGGCAAAAAGGAATATTCGACAATGCTCAAGGAAACGGTCAACAATTCCATACACCTCAATATTCTCGCTCAACCCTTTGATACCTGGTACCAACGAGCATATACCACGAACCACCAATTTTATTTCAACCCCAGCCTTACTCGCTTGATAGAATTTATGAATCATCTCCTCGTCAACCAAGTTGTTGATTTTGCAATGAATGTATGCTGGTATTCCCTTAGCGGCATTCTCCATTTCAGTCTCAATCAGCGTATATAGCTTACGCCTCATATTCACAGGCGATACCAAAAGATGCTTATAGTTAAATGTACGGTAGTTGTACTCAAGAAAAGTAAAAACCTTCTCAATCTCCGAAGTAATCTTTGGATTTACTGTAAATAGGTTTACATCGGTATACAAATTAGCATTTCCCTCGTGAAAATTTCCAGTGCTTACAGTGGCGTACTTAACCTCTTTTCTCCCCTCTTCCCTTGATATCAGGGTCATTTTACTGTGGATTTTTAAACCCGGAATTCCAAAAATTACATTAACTCCGGCCTCCTGCATTTGCTTAGACCAGTAAATATTAGAATTCTCATCGAAACGGGCTCTTAACTCCACAATTGCGGTTACCTTTTTTCCATTATGCGCAGCATTCATTAAGGCATGAACAACCCTGGATTCCGCAGCAACCCTGTAGAGAGTGATATGT
>WBUV01000334.1 GCA_008933525.1 Bacteroidales bacterium
GAGTAACGGCGTGCTTTCCCTGTTCGCCATCGGGAAATACCTGCATCTTTTTGCGGTCGCGGATGCTACGTCCTATATGGCCTGTAATTGTACCCGATTCCGCTTCCATATCGCCCCAAACCAGAGCAATGTACCTCCTCGATGTGGTACGGTCGAAGAACTGTTTGGCAAGCCTGTTCATCGACAGTTCGGTTTTGGCTATTACCAAAATTCCCGATGTATTCTTATCGATACGATGAACCAACCCTGGGCGAACCTCACCGGTGCTGAATAGCGGCACATCCTTTAAGTGGTAAAGCAGAGCATTTACAAGCGTTCCTGTGTAATTGCCGTGTGCAGGATGAACCACCATTCCTGCAGGTTTATCAACCAATAGCAGCTCGTCGTCCTCATAAATAACGCTGATAGGAATATTCTCGGCTTTTACATCCACCTCGCGGGGAGGGTATGCCAGAACAATCGATATGGAGTCGAGCGGTTTTACCTTGTACGACGATTTAATGGCTTTGCCATTAACTAGGATATTCCCAGCATCGGCGGCTGATTGAACGCGGTTGCGGCTTACATTACGGATTTTATCTGTAAGGAATTTATCAATTCTGATAAGCGTTTGGCCCTTATCGACCTCAATGCGGAAATGTTCGTACAGTTCCGATTGTTCCTCGGCCGACTCATCGAGTTCGTCTAAATCCTGTAGATTCTCATCAATCATCGCACAATCATCAATTTGCTTGTGATGCATTTGCCCTTTTTGGGGCAAACCTTTACGATGTAAAATCCTGTAGGGATACTCTGAATATTGATAGGTTCCTGATATGTGTAATTCTGACTAAGCACAATGTTTCCTATGGAGTTGATTATTTGAATAGATTCAATTTCAGTATCATTATCAACCTTTATGGAAATATTATCCTTTGCAGGATTTGGATAGACAGATATATTCTGATTTGTTGGATTAGGTGTAACATTGGTAGGTATTTGGTGCATCTTTCCAAATATTGGACGAATCATCAATGTTCCTTCAAACTTTGTGTTTACCCAATTGCCCGAAATATTGTAGAAAATTCGATCTTTTTCATCATTATTCAAATCAAATCCAACATTTAGCATATCCTGGTTTGTTTGCACCCAACCAATAAAGAAATCGCCTTCAGGAATTTGAGTAGGATCAATTCTGTATACTGTAAATGTGTTTAGGCTATCTGTGAAAATTGGTCTAACGCTTTGTCGTTGGTAAACAATATTGCCGGGTTTGCCATTGTCGTTATCCCAAACAGTTAGTTTGAATGTAACCTGGTTGGCATCTTTGAATGTTCTATTAAAATTGATCATTATGCCCAATAGGTTGTCGGATTTGTAGTTGTGAAACTTATAGGCAACCATTCCATCTTCAGTTCCTTCGCCAAATAATCCGTAACCCGATTCGGCACTTCCATCGTCGAAAGAGTAATAGTTGTGAAACTCGATAGTTTTCGAAATTGTATCGTTATACCTGAAATGCTTAGTTTCTTCAAATATATCGGTTATTAGATATGATTGAAGATTAAACTTTGCGGAATCCTCCCATGCGGAGCTAAAGGTATAATCGAAATAACGGGAGTAGTTAAACCTCTGTAAAGCGAAGATATTTTCGGCACCACCGGAAAAAAAGTATTCGGATTGCGAACCCGACAAGTCAATAATCTTAAATCGTCTGGATATATTCCAAGTTGTATACCCTAAATTATGATAACTAATTGTGAATTGTTTTGGGTTAGGAAATTCAACTTGTTGAGCTTCGGTAAAGTGTGACCAAGGAACCGATGTGTAATTGATCATTGGGTTTGGAACTGGTTCCGAAAAAGTAATATCATTAAAAATGGTATCGGTTGTTTTGCGGTTTTTATTTAGATAAACCATATCGATATGCCAATGGTCGGAATTGCTTTTTAACCCTGGAACCAATGTGTTTGCCGAGAGCGATGCGTAATTGATAAACCTAAACTTAAAGTTCGATGTTAAAAAAACAGGCTCGCTAATATTTATTACAGCGTTATAGAATGAGCGGTTAAGTGTATCGGATTGTATGGTTTTGCTTTTGGATGTAATTATATTTTTCTGAGTAAGTTTTTTTGTGGAGAAATTAACCGTAGCCGACCATGCTCTAATCCATTTTTGCTGATTATTATCCCAAAATTCAAGAACTAAGGAATCTTTGCTGCTTGGCTCATAACCCCGGCCTTGTGGTTGAAATTGGAAGGAGAGGTAAACACTATCGCTAGCCGAGTAACCTAGGTTTATTGAGTGCGAAACAAGAGTGTCGGCGCCCTGAGGATTCGTAGAAAGATTTGAGTAGAGTTCTCCTTTCTGGTTTACAGCATCAAATGTTGCTACACCAATAGTTGGTGGATTTATTGCATAACCTTGGTTTGTTGTAACGTACGATTTTTCCCATAGCTCGTGTGTTGGAAAAGTTGTGGGTCTTGAGAAATCGTCGAAGAAAGGGAGTTCTAGTACATTTTTCGATTTGGCTGATGCATTGTAATTCTCGTTTTTAGGTATATAGTACGAATTGAGATCCACAAGAATTTCTTGTGCATTTGTTGAAAATACAGCTATGAATAGAATGAATACGAAAAATATTTTTTTTAAAATCATTTTACCATCAAACTTAAATTACTCAATTACGTCATCCTCAGCAACGTCCTGAATCAAAGAATCTATAGATGCCCTTTCAATTTTAGGAATTCGTGACTGATTTAAGGTAAGCCAAATATCGATTTTTGCCCCAAAACCAATCGAGTTGGGTTCTGTGTAAGCAGGATACTGGCTATAAACTCTAGCATCTAACGAATCCTTGAAGTCGATTATTGTCTCGTCGAATCGAATTTTTCCAATATTAAGTGACGATTCAATAATTCTGTTTTGAGCATCATTAAGCTTTAACCCAATTAAAAGAGGAAGTCCTGTTCTTTCACCGTGCATTCCCATGCCTAAAACAAGGTTTAATTTCGATCCTTTTGGGATTAAAGTGCCTGGGTCAACAGTCTTGCCATCGAAGCGTTGATCAAGAACGTTGTTTACTCCTAAATCGGGTCTAAACGAGAGTGTACCAACCTCTAATCCTTGTTGCTCCAGAATAGCCTTGGCTTGGCGTAGGGTGTAACCCACAATGTTTGGAACCTCAACTTTGATCGGGTTCTTAGCATTTATGGTGATAAAAACTCGCCTATTCTTCTTAACATGAGTCCCTGGTTCAGGATTCTGATCGATAACACTACCAGGCTTACGGTTAAATATGTAAACCGAGTCGGATATTTCTACTCTTAAGTTTGAATCGTTGGCACGTTCCAGTAGTTCCTCCGATGCTAATCCTCGAAAGTCTGGCATCGTGAAACTTTGATTGTGACGAGTGTATATTCTCAGGAATATCATCAGGACAATGAGAATAGATAATGTTATTCCCATTGCAATTAAAACGGTTTTTACGTAAGGGTTTTGAACAAACTTGGTAAGAAGTAATTTTACTTTATCCATAATCAGGGATTTTGAATATGCATTAATTTAATTCACAACAAAAATAACACTATACGCTTATAAAAATTGTTTTTGATACCAATAATTAATCGTAACAAGGTTAAATATTGTATTAGTATTCTTTAATAGCATAGTAAAGCGAATCTCGTTCGACTGGAATTTTTCCTGCCTCCCTAATAATTGCAGTAAGCATATCTACTGTCATTCGGGGTTTTTGATCTTCGGCACCAGCCATGGAGTATATTTTGGTTGTATCGTCAATAGTTCCATCAATATCGTCAACGCCAAAGGCCAATGCTAGTTTGGTGTTTTCTTTTCCAAGCATTGGCCAGTATGCCTTAATATGTGTAATATTATCGAAAAAGATTCTTGATATTGCGAAATTTCTTAAATCCTCGGTAAGGTTTACTTCTCCTAAGTAACTTAGCGGATTGTTTTCCGACCGGAACTTTAGCGGAATGAAGCAGTTAAACCCATTGGTTTTATCCTGTAAATTCCTGATAGCATCCATATGTTCGGCTCTGTGCTTGTAACTCTCAATGTGTCCGTAAAGCATTGTTGCATTGGAGTATATTC
>WBUV01000335.1 GCA_008933525.1 Bacteroidales bacterium
CCTCAAAGGAAAAACGTTGGCCATTGCTTGTCCAAAACTCGACTCCAACAAGGAATCGTACATCGAGAAAATAATCTCACTGATTGACGATGCACAGGTTGATACAATTACTGTAATGAAAATGGAAGTTCCTTGCTGCGGTGGTCTACTTCAACTAGCAAAAATGGCAATGGAGCGCGCAAAACGCAAAGTGCCAATCAAGGTTATGACAGTTGGTATTCAGGGAGATATACTGGAATCTACTTGGGTGTAATAAACTGTTATCTGTTCTCAGTTATGCGTTAGGAGTTAAAACCAAAAATGGCAACTAACAACTTAATATTCAATTAACTTAATAACTAATATCTTAATAACTTTCAATTATGAGTATGTTCTGTTTTCAATGCCAAGAGGCAGCAAAAGGTACAGGTTGTACAATTAAGGGTGTGTGCGGAAAATCCGACGACCTAGCAAATATGATGGACCTATTGATGTTCGTAACAAAGGGTGTTAGCGTTTACAGCGTTACGCTCCGCGAACAAAAAGGGTACGAAAACCCAATCGTGAATAAGTTTGTATTCGACAGTTTGTTCACCACAATTACCAACGCCAACTTCGACAAAAAGGTTATAGAGAACCGTGTAACTAAGGGCTTAGAACTTCGCGAAATGCTTAAGGCAGAAGCTGCAAAGCAAGGCGTAAAGGTTGACACATCGTTTGAAGGAACTACATGGACTGGCAAGCCAGAAACCTACGAGGCAAAATCGATGACAGTAGGTGTTCTTGCTGAAACTAACGAAGATAAACGTTCTTTAAAAGAACTGATTATTTACGGTGTAAAAGGTATGGCTGCTTACGTTGAGCACGCATACAACCTAGGTCACGAGGATGTTGCAAACTATGCTTTTATGCAAAAGGCTCTTGCCGAGATTACCAAAGATTTATCAGTTGATGCATTGGTTGGTCTTACCCTTGAAACTGGCAAATTAGGTGTTAATGCAATGGCATTGCTCGATAAAGCAAACACTACCAGCTATGGTAATCCTGAGATAACTAAGGTTAACATTGGCGTAAGCAACAAACCTGGTATCCTTATCAGCGGTCACGACCTAAAGGATATGGAAGAGTTACTTGCTCAAACCGAAGGAACTGGAGTTGATGTTTACACCCACAGCGAAATGCTTCCTGCAAACTACTACCCTGCTTTCAAGAAATACAAACACTTCGTAGGAAACTACGGTAGCAGCTGGTGGCACCAGAAAGAAGATTTCGAAACCTTCAATGGTCCAATCCTTTTCACCACAAACTGTATTGTTCCTCCAAGCGAAAAATCAACTTATAAAGACAGAGTATTCACCACAGGTGCTGCTGGCTACCCAGGAAGCAAACACATTGCAGACCGTGAGCCTGGCAAACAAAAAGATTTCTCGGAGATTATTGCTTTAGCAAAAACCTGCAAGGCTCCAACCGAGATTGAAACTGGCGAGATTATTGGTGGATTTGCACACGCACAGGTATTTGCTTTAGCCGATAAGGTCGTTGATGCTGTTAAAACTGGTGCTATCCGCAAGTTCATTGTAATGGCTGGTTGCGACGGCAGAATGAAGGACCGCGATTACTATACTCAATTTGCACAAAAACTTCCAAAGGATACCGTTATTCTAACCGCAGGTTGTGCTAAGTACCGTTACAACAAACTTCCTTTAGGTGATATAGGTGGTATTCCACGTGTGCTTGATGCTGGTCAGTGTAACGACTCTTACTCATTAGCAGTTATTGCTCTTAAGCTAAAAGAGGTGTTCCAGCTGAACGATATCAACGAGTTACCAATTGCTTACAACATTGCTTGGTACGAGCAAAAGGCAGTAATAGTTCTTCTTGCACTACTTCACTTAGGCGTGAAGAATATCCACCTCGGCCCAACATTGCCAGCATTCCTATCGCCAAACGTTGCAAAAGTATTGGTTGAGAACTTTGGAATAGCAGGAATTACAACAGTTGATGAGGATATCAAATTATTAGTAGGATAATTTAATCATTAAACCTACCCTGACAGGGCTTCAAACCCTGTCAGGATTATTAACATACAACTATGAACGATAAAATTGTATGCACCTGTATGGAAATAACATACGGCCAAATTGTAAAAGCAATTAACGAAAAGGGTTGCAAAACTTTCGGGGATATTCAACGTGAAACCGAAGCAGGAACTGTTTGTGGTTGCTGCGAGGATGATATCAACGAAATAATTAAGGAACACGCTAAATAGGACAACAATGACAGAGATTAAAGCAACGCATTTATCTTCAGCTATTTTTAAAGACACTCCACATAAAGTAGATGTTCGACAAATGTATAGCCAGCCCGATGCGCAGGCAATGCACATTACCTTGCAACCCGGCGAATCGCTCAAACCTCATAAAACCCCAGTTGATGTGTTTTTCTATATACTAGAGGGCACTCCAATTGTTCATATCGGCGATAATTCAACAGTTTTCGCAAAGGATACATTAGTTGAAAGTCCAAAAGAAATTGTGCACTATTTAAGCAATAGCAGTAACGAGATAGCACGAATACTTGTGGTAAAAACTCCAAATCCACAAAGTTCAACAAAAGTGCTGTAATCTTGTTATATTTTTTATAACTCACCCAATAGGGGTTGAAAAACAAAACACTATGACAAACGAATTTCCAAAAGGAGCAAAGTTTAACTTCGCAACCGAAGTTGATTATAGCAGTGGTGGAATTGTAAGCAAGAATGTACTTAAACGCCCCACAGGCAACATATCACTTTTCGCTTTCGATAAAGGCGAAGGTTTAAGCGAGCACACCGCCCCATTCGATGCAATGGTTCAGGTTATTGAAGGTAAAGCAAGAATCATTATTGGTGGAAATCCTCACGATTTGGTAGCGGGCGAAACCATAATTATGCCAGCAAACATTACCCATGCACTACAAGCTACAGAGCGTTTTAAAATGGTGCTAACCATGATAAAAGAATAACAGTTGGCTTGTTAATAAAGCTAAAAAAGGTCGATAAGTAGTACAACTTATCGACTTTTTTTTTAAATAAAAAGTGGGTAAGCTACTTATATCGCACCGCTACAACCACATACCCTTGCTACCTTCCGGTCCTGGGGGAGTTCTGCAGGAGCTGGTCGTATAAGACTTACCCAGTGCAAAGGTAACAAGTTTATTATTCGTTGCAAACTCTTTAATGATTTTTTCGCAATTTGTCTATATTTGCATTGAAACTAAATCATTTAAAATTATGAATAATAAAACTAACCCTCTACTCATCAGCTCCATGACCTATGGACTGTACCTAGGAATTGTAATGGTAATTTTCTCACTTTTGATGTATTTGCTCGATATAAAACCAATTGGTTTTATGATGCCAATGGTTTTGTTTATTATATCGCTAGCAATTACTTTTTTTGGCATTTTCTACTCTACTAAAAAGATAAAGAATGACTTGCTTGGTGGAGAATTGACATTCGGACAAGGCTTCATGATTGGCTTATTAGTAGTTTTCTTTGCTTCAATTATATCTGCAGTATACGGCTACATCCAATCAACAATAATTGACCCCGACTACATGCGTAATATTATGGAGGCTCAAAAAGAGTGGATGTACGAGTTTATGAGTAGCAAAGGTGTTGCTGAAGATCAAATTGAAAAAGCAATCGAAGGAATTGATGCAAAAATGAACGACATAAATCCTGTAAAAACAATATTTACAACCATACTATCAGGTACAATATTTGGAGCAATCGTTTCGCTAATAACTGCTGCAATTCTTAAAAAGAAAAACGACAACCCTTTCACAAACACTCAAGTAATTGAGTAATTAATATTACACTCAGCATGGATATTTCTGTTATTGTTCCGCTTTACAACGAGGAAGAGTCGTTACCAGAATTAATGGAGTGGATTTCGCGTGTGATGCATCAGCACAATTTCTCGTACGAGGTAATTATGATTGATGATGGTAGTAACGATTCCAGCTGGAGCGTTATTGAAAGTTTAAAACAGAAATATTCAACCGTAAGGGGAATAAAATTTCGCCGAAACTACGGCAAATCGGCTGCTCTGCAGGTTGG
>WBUV01000336.1 GCA_008933525.1 Bacteroidales bacterium
GGATGCTGAAGGTTTAATTAAAAAGTACGAAGAGCAACAAAAGAATGTGCGTAATAACCGCGAGTTCGACTCTTTGACCAAGGAGATTGAGTACCAAACACTTGAAATTGAACTTTGCGAGAAGCGTATTAAAGAGTATACTCAGCAAGCTAAGGACAAAAAGCAAGTTATTGAACAATCGAAAAAGCAACTTGAAGACAGAGCTCACGACTTGTCTTTGAAAAAAGCAGAATTGGATAATATCATTAACGAAACTCAAAAGGAGGAAGACGAACTGTTGAGAAAGTCCGAAGAATATGCAAATGTTATTGAATCGAGACTTTACACTGCTTATCGTCGTATTAGAGGAAATGCCCGTAATGGATTAGCTGTAGTTACTGTTCAGCGCGATGCTTGCGGCGGTTGCTTTAATAAAATTCCACCACAACGTCAGTTGGACATTAAGATTCGTAAAAAAGTAATTGTTTGCGAATACTGCGGAAGAATTCTAGTTGACGATTCAATTGCAGAAGAAAATTTATAACAATTATTGTGATAAAAAGAAAAGCCCCAACGGGGCTTTTTTTTATTCTCGACATTTTTGATTTATCTACCCAGAACCCTTACAAAAGCATTGCTGTAGCCTAATGTTGATAGCTTATTCAAATCGGACTGAGCTTCTTCTGGTGTAGCATATTTTCCCACACAGTATCTGTAAAGTCCATCGCTTCCTTTGTAAACCATCAAATCAGAAAGACTTTCGAACTGGTTAAGTTTCTTAGGTTTTGATAGGGCTATTATTTGAATTGTAAAACCAGGATGTTCACGATTAATTCTTACATAAGCATTCCCAATTCCAATTGACTTAAGTTTCGATAATATTTGCTCCGATTCCTGAACTGTTCTAGTGTTCCCAACGCTATAACGGTAATATCCTTCTGGGGATATGGTTACACTAATGCTATCTAGTTTTTCGAAGTAGTTTATATCGACAGGCTGCTTTGAGGCCAGTAGTTGAACGGAATAACTAATTGGAACGGTATGCGAAACTATTGCCGATTTTTTAAATTCAACCGCTGGTAATGGTTCCTTTTTTGGGGTAATAGTTTCTTTCTTTACGACTTCCTTTTTAGGTTTCTCCGTTTCACGTTTTTTTACTTCTTTTTTGGGAAGTTCTTTCTTTGCTTCTGGTTTCTTAGTATCGTCAGCAATAGTTTTTTCCTCGTTGCGAGTTTCCTTCTTTTCCTGAACCTTTATGGGTTCTTCTTTTTTCACAACCACAGGAATGGGTTCTTCTTTTTTTACTTCGATTGGTTTACTTATTTCTTCCTGTTTTTTTGTTTCGGGTAATTCAGCAATAACTACGGGTTCCTCCTTTACTAATCCATTTAGTACAACGCTAACTGAAAATTCTCCCTTTGATGGATTATTTGGAATTTCCACCATGTTCTCTGCCATTTGAAAGCCATCACCGCTAATAACGACATTGTACTTACCCGGCATAACTTTTTGAGTGTACTGCTTTACACCTCTGCCGTTTTGATTGTTGAGTATCTTATTCGAAGAAAGATTTGTTAGTGTATATGCGTAAGATTTGTCGTTAGGGGCATTTTCGGCAAGCATAATGTTGATCTTCAAATCAACATAAGGAATTATTTCAACCGAATGGATATCTAATCCTCCAATACCATCATTGCTAAAGTAGGAGTATAGGCCAGTATTTAATCCTGTTGGATAAAAAAACAGGTTGTCGTCTGGAGTGTTTAGTGGGTAACCAACGTTCTTAATGTTAGTTGTACCTTCCAGGCTAGTGTAGAAGATATCGAGCCCGCCAATACTATTATGGCCCTCAGAGCTGAAAAATAAGTACTTTTCGTCAGGTGTTAAAAATGGAGAAGCTTCATTCAAAGGTGTGTTAATGTTTGGTCCAAGATTAGTTGGTTCACCCCAACTATCGCCGACAATGGTTGTTTTGTAAATATCGAAACCTCCAAGTCCGCCTTTTCGGTCACTTGTGAAATAAACAGTATTTCCATCCTTGGTTACAAATACATGTCCCTCGTTGTATTTTGAATTAATTGGTTTTGCGGCTTTTACAGGCTTTGACCATTTATTTTTTTGCAAAAAACTAACAACAATTTCAGAGTTGCTAGGATCTTCTTCAATCAAATAAAGTTCTTGTCCCTCATATGCCAAGCACGAAGTCACAAGAAATTTACTTCCCAAATTACGGGTGATTTCAACAGGTTTGGACCATGTATCATTCTCAAATTTTGAAATGAAGATCTTGTTGCCGGTGGATGTTTTTGTTGTAAATGCAAGTGTTTTTCCATCGCCCGATATAATAGCGTTGTAGTTGGATTGATCGGTATTAATTATTTCACCCAAATTTTTCAGATCTAATCCTATCGGATTATCAATAAATGTTTTGGCATTCGCACAACTCTTTAAGTGCTGATCAATTAAAGCCAGAACATCTGTATCCTTCGTTTTTACATATTTTTTGTACTCATTAAAAGCCGATGCTGCTTTTTCAAAGTTAAGATCTAGCATGTAGGCAATTCCTAAACTGTAAAGAACTTCGGGAGGAGCATTGGGCTCCTTGAGCGATTTTGGGTCGTACCTATCGGAAACTTTTTGCGATGCCTCTTCGAGGTAATATAACGCTTCTTTCTTTTGATCGTCGGTTTTAAGGTAGCAATAACCTGCTTTGAACATTAGGTTAGCACTTTCAGGGTACTTTTTTAAAGCTTTTAAATATGTTTCGGCGGCCTTATTGAAATTACCATCGGCCATGTAATATTCAGCATCAGTTTCTAGGGTAAATATCGTATTCCAATCTTGTGATTTGGAATTATAGGCAATGCTTAGTAAAAGAAAAACAAGGGATAAAGTATAATGAATTCGCATAGTTTTTATGGCTTTATGTGCAACCCCTTAATTATTACGTAAATATTGCAAAAATGTTGATTAAAGTCAATAGATTCAGTGATTATTTGTATGAAACTTTTGATAAATGCCAGTTTTGTTGGTGTTAACAGGTGTATTCGTTTTACCAATTTCGTATTTACAACAATTGAACCGTGTAAAGGTTTAAATACCCTTATTTTTATAGGAATTGAAGATTTACCTCTTTGAGGAATTTCTCCTGAAGTACATTAGCAATACGCTTAACCACTGTTCGCCTAATCTCTAACTCAACAGGTAAGTTTGGGTCTTGATGCGCAATGTTGATACAGGTGCCAATAACGAAGTCAATACTGTCGCTTTCTAAAATTAACTTTACTAGCTGGTCGGCTGGGCCATTACCAATTGATGTGGTTTCGTTAAAACTGTCGAGTATGTTATTTACTTTACTTAGTGTTAGTATGCCTTCGGTTACCAAATCGGCACCATCCATTTGGCTAGTTGGGGGAAGGTCAGGGTCAATAAAGTCAAAATTATCCTTTACCTCTCTTTTTAACTAGCGAGCAATAATATCTACAGTAGTTGCTCCGCAGATTACTTTTTTACCGTCAAAATTGCTGAAGATTGATGCCAGTTTCGCATCGTTTTCCTGTTCGAACGGTGGACCTGTGCAGATTATGAGTTTACGTGGATTGCGAAAATAGATGGTTGCGCAGCTGGTATCATCCTTTGGGTGATAATCGTCGTTAACGTAGGCCATATTAACAACCTTGGTGCTTAGTTTTCGAGCCGAAATGTCGTGTTCGTTCTTTACAATGCGGGCTACAAACTCTCGAGCCTCATTGCTCCAGCCAAACGGTAAATCGGGTGAGCCCAAACCTGACTGGGCTACACCATCGCTCCAAATAACTATTCTATCCTCAATTTGAGGCGTAAAACGGCAATACTTTAATTCCTTCCCTGCGTTTTTGTCACTATTAAGAATAATACATTGCCATTCGGGTTGATATACCTCCGTGCCTCGCATTATAAAACACTCAGGATTATCGTACTCAAGTATTCGAGTTTCACCGTTATGCTCAATATCTATAATTGTGAATGTGGAGTAACTCATTTTGCGCTCGGAGCAAACGGGCAGCGTGTTCATTATTATCTCCGCAATGGTATTTAT
>WBUV01000337.1 GCA_008933525.1 Bacteroidales bacterium
CCTATTGGATGCTTAAATTACCAGCAATATAATTAACTTTAGCAAAATTGAAAACTCAATGAGATTAATTCTAACAAATTTAATGGTGCTAGTTCTGTGCACATTTGTTAGTCTGACTTTCAATATAGATAGTCATAATAAGCCTACGATTAAGAAAAGTGGTATAGGATCTTTTAATCTATTTGTTGAAAATTTCGATTGTATTAATATTCCACTAACCAGAGCAGGAAAGTTACTTTTAATTGAGGCTAGAATTGATAACGAAATAGGCAATTTGGTTTTTGATACCGGGGCTTCGGGAATGGTACTAAACTCAACATACTTCAGAGACTATGTAAAATCTGAAACAAAGATTTCTAGCGGAATTAATGGAGATATTGGTTCAATCCAAAGCATTACCGTCGACAGTATAAACCTGGGGGATATTTCCTTTAGAAATGTTAAGGCCGACATAATTGAGTTGGGGCATATTGAAAATAGCCGAGGAATCAAAGTTTTAGGTTTATTTGGATTTAGCCATTTACGGAACTATGAAGTTATTATAGATGTAATAAACAATCAACTTACCCTCATAAAAGTTGATAAAAAGGGAAACAGAATAACTTCCTGCATAACTCCATACACCCCAGATAGAGTTGAGCCAATACTAGAATCGAATAACGTAGTTTTTTTTAATGGACTAATTGGAGGTAGAATTGTAAAATTTTGTTTAGACACTGGAGCAGAAATAAATTCGATAAGCAACTCCTTACCAAAAGTAGCATTAAGCACGGTATCAATTACTCGTAGGATTAATTTAATGGGTGCTGGATCCACAAAAAAGGAAGTACTCTATGGTGTAATGAATGATTTTACATTTGCTGGTAAACAAATAGAAGGAATGGAGACCATTATTACGAATTTATCGACACTAGAAAATGTCTATAACATGAAATTTAGCGGAGTTGTTGGTTTCGATTTCTTAAACAAAGGTGCAATAATTATCAATATTAGAAAAAAACAAATGGGTATTTGTTACAATAATACCAAGTAACGATGATAAAAATTATAATAATAGTTGTACTAACAACATTGATTTCTGCTAATTGTGCTTTGGGTCAATTAACACCCCAGAATGCGTGCAGAATAGACGGAGATAAGTTGATTTTCACGTTCAACATGAAGTGGAACGAAAAACAAAAAAAAGAGTTCTTGAGCCTGTTTGACATTGATAGCGCTATTATTGGTAACGTTATCAATGGCAAAAGTAATTTCAATATTGATGGAGTTGTTTGGAACTCAATAAGAATATCGCCAAACACATTTGAATTTTCAAAATCATTGAACGAAGGAATATCAGAAAATGAAAAATACGATAATCTGGTGCTAACGCCTTTTATAAAAGAATCGGCCGAGTACCAATCCTCCCTTAATGCAAACTATGGCGTAAATAGGTTTGAAGACCCAAAATACTTCCAATATAGAAATAGCATTGCAACATTCTTTCTTCCTAAAAATACTCTTGCAAAAAAGGTATACATATCGGGTACTTTCAACGGATGGAGCACGTTGCAAACACCCATGCATAAAACGGACAGTGGCTGGGTTGTAAATCTTAAACTAAATCCAGGAAAATATCACTATAAATATATTATCGATGGAAAATGGATCCACGATACTAATAATGCATTAAAGGAAAAGAATGAGCATGGGAGCTATAACTCTGTGGTTTTCTGTTATAATCACACATTCAAACTTAATTTAAACCAACAATCCAAAAAAGTAATTCTTGCTGGTAGCTTTAATGGCTGGAATAACAATGAATTACAGATGAATAGAACCACAACAGGTTGGGATTTGCAAATTTATTTGAGAGAGGGAACTCATGCCTATAAATTCATTGTGGATAACACCTGGATTCTTGATCCAGATAATCCTGTAAAAAGGCCCGATGGCCGAGGCAATACCAACTCCTTTGTAGGAATTGGCAATATTCATACATTTAAGCTTAAAGGTTTCCTTAATGCCGAAAATGTTTTTGTTTCGGGCAATTTTAATGCTTGGAATGGTGGTGAACTCCGTATGGAGAAAACCAGCGATGGATGGGTTTTGCCATATCACATTGCTAGTGGTATTTATGAATATAAGTTTATTGTTGATGGAAAATGGATCGTAGATCCTAGTAATCCTAGAACTATTGGAAGCGGTAACTTTGAAAATTCCGTTATTGCTGTTAATCCGAATGTTACACTTAATGTAAATTCGTTTAAAGATGCAAAGAACGTTACTCTTAGCGGAAGTTTTAATGGTTGGAGTAAAGAGGGATACCAAATGGAAAAAACAGTAAATGGATGGACTATCTCAATTTATCTTAAACCAGGAAAGTATACTTATAAATTAATTGTGGATGGTGAATGGAAACTAGACCCTGATAACAAACTATGGGAACAAAACCAATTTGGTAGCGGAAACTCTGTACTATGGGTTAAGCCGTAGTGAAAGAAACTATTTATCTCGATCTACTGCCTTCGCAATAAATTCTGAAGGTAATGTAACCAGAAGCGAATGGCTTATGTGATCGATTCTTACTACAACCTTCTTTTTACCAGAATGTTGAACAAGTTCTCCTTCAAGCCCCATTAGCCCACCAAACTTTATCTCAACAATAGTTCCTGGCTCTAGGCTCTCTTCTAACGTTTCTATCTCTAAATCCTGCACTAACAGTTGCTTTACCATGGCTATTTGCCTTTCGGGAATTGGTGCAGCCTTTCCTCCAAAGGTTATGTAACGAACAACTCCAGGAGTATTTAAAACATTATAGTAATCTTTAGAATCAATCTTTACGAAGATATACGACCTAAAAAGAGGTTCCTCTACCATCTTTTTACGGTCACTCCACTGCTTTATCTTTTTTTGGAGAGGAAGAAACGTCTCAATACCCTTTTCGCATAAACGCTCATAAACTTTTTTTTCGTTTCGAGGTTTGGTGTAGGCAGCATACCAAAAGGTTTTTCCATCGCTACTCATTGTCATCTTCTCAATCTTTTGCAAAGCAAATTTACTTAAAAAAATTGTACGGTATACGACATTTAAAGCAATTGAATAACAACCCTTTGTTATGCCAATTCTTGTTTATGAGTAACATTATGAAATAGAGCGCATAAAAATCGAAAAAAACTTGATTAACACTGTTAAATATATTAACATTGTTTTTATTTTTAAATTCGAAATACCGCTTCGTCGAGCATGAAGAACAAAATTATACAGGAAAAAAGGATGAGGGGATACTTCATTCAAGCCGCTAAAGAAATTCTTAAGGGCGAAGGATTAGACAGTATAAGTGTTAGAAATATTGCTGATCAAGCGGGTTATTCCTATGCTACATTATATAACTATTTTAGAGATGTTAAGGATTTGATTTTTGAGTGCATAAAAGATTTTCAAGAAGAGTGCGAGGAAATAGTTTTAAAAGAAACAAAAAATACCCCCAGAGGGGTAGAGAAAATTAAAGATATTACCCGTTCTTATGTTCGATATTTTGTAGAATACCCGGGTGTTTTCGAACTGTTTTTCCTGGAGAGAATTACGGATATTGAGCATAAACAATCGACTTCCGAACTTATATGCTCATTTTTGGATAGGCTATGCGACGAGGAGTGGAAATACTGTGTTAAAGAAGAAATTGTTACAATTGGAGCGGCGGATAAGATGAGGAGCATCTTAAAGTATCAAGTACCAGGCATGCTTCTTTTCTACCTAAACCGCAGAAATCCAGCAGAATACAAAGATTTCTTAAATTTAGTCGATCGTCAACTTGAAAAAATTATCAAAGTTGAAGCATCCTCAAAATCTCCAAGCTTATTTGAACCCGAAGTATTGAATTTTATTTTCGAAGAGGATAACAACCGTTTAATATTCATTCATTACACAAAAGATGAGATTACTGCCCGGAAAATAATTCAAGAAGGATTTCGATATACCGAAACATTCTATAATACTGCGGAGCAAGTTGTTAACGACAAGTTAGATCTTATGTATAAGCACAACATGTATAAGTATTATGGCAGCTATGTTG
>WBUV01000338.1 GCA_008933525.1 Bacteroidales bacterium
TTTAAGTATTGCTCCAATCAAAAATGACAAATATATTATTTGTAATTATTGCGTCATTCCTTTTGTCGCCAAAGGTTTATCTCCCAATTAATTCGAGAAATAGACACGATATTTCAGAAATTCATATTACAGAAATTGGCCAGTTTGGGTTGATGCGTAAAACACGTCCCAATGTGCCAAAGCATTACCATACAGGTATTGATATTGAACGACCCAGCAGTAATTATGTGTCTGAACCAATTTATCCCATTGCAAGTGGAGTTGTAATTAGTAAACGCACCGATGGACCTTACGCAAATTTAATTATTGAACACACCATTAAAGGTCGGAAAGTTTGGTCGTTGTACGAGCACATTGCGGGTGTTAAGGTTGATGTGGACGATAATGTAAATCCAAACACCCCAATTGCACGATTTATGAGTAGAGATGAATTAAATAAGTATGGTTGGCAGTTTAACCATTTCCATTTAGAGATACTTAAGGTAAAACCACTGAGAATAAAACCATTTCCAGAAAACCCTCAGCGATTCTATAATTCATACTCGTTGATTTGTTATTCTCACGATGATTTGGATAAATATTACTATGACCCTTTGGTTTTCTTAACGGATAATTTCTAGACTGCCTGTTTGTAAGTATACCTTTTGCGGTATTCCTGTGGGCTAAGCCCTGTATGTTTTTTGAATGTTTTGCGGAACGATGAAAAATCGTCGTAGCCTGTTTGCATGGCAATTTCAATTAGTTGGTTGTGCGAATCTTCCATTAATGTTTTGGCTGCCTCAATCTTTGTCCGTTGCATATACACAAATGGAGTATCACCAGTGGCATGTTTGAATCGTCGTAAAAAGTTGCGCTTGCTCATATTGGTAATTTCTGCTAACTCATCAATTGAGATAAACTCATTAACCCTTTGTTCAATGGTTTGCTGTGCCAGCAAAACGGGCTCATCGCCATGTGTTTTTTGCCCATTAAAAATGGTGTAGGGGCTTTGCAGAAAGCGGTCGTTGTCGATAAGTAGTATTTTCGACATAAAAACAGCCAACTCCTTGCTGATATACTTTTCGATAAGGTAAATCATCAAATTCTGGAATGATGATGCTCCTCCACTCATACAAATGCGGTCGTGGTCAATTAACATTCTATCAATTGCCAACTCAGTTTTTGGGAATCGGCTTGCAAACTCGCGGGCGTAAACCCAATGTGTGGTGGCTGTTTTATTATCGAGCAATCCGGTGGCTGCAAGAATAAATGAACCTGTGCATACCGTGGCAATATCGGTGCCCTCGTTGTAAAAGTCGCGAATTTTGTTTATCATCTCAGTATCGGAGATTATTGCCGCAATGTCCCTGTCGAATCCTGGGATTACTATAATGTCAGGTCTTTTAATCTCGTAAATTGTTGAGTCAACCTCAAAAAAGTTCCCGTAACTGCCCTGTACTCGTTTCTCATTGGTTGATGATACTGTAATCAGGTTGCATGTTTGCTTTAGTTTAAACCTGTCGGCGTAAATTTGCGCTATTCTGCATGTTTTCTGAAGCATCTCGTACGAGCCAATTAAACTCCACAACGAGCATTTAGGATAGGCTAAAAATGCTATGGTCATAACCTCGATTATTAGTTACATCAAAATTATAAAATAAAAATGGCAATATCAACATATAAAATTGTCAATAACGCCATGTGTGAAAGAGCATTTAACTCTCTAATTTTGAATCATAATTTAAATCACTGAGTTATGATTGACAAAAGTAAGCAACTAAACGCATCGTTAAATCTGGTGAACGACCGCTTGTTATTCGAAGGGCTTGTTGATGGCAACAAACCGATTGCAATTGATTATATTCCTCCTTTTGGCGATAATCTGGGTTACACATCACTGGAGTTGATGCTTTTGAGTTTATCGTCCTGTGTAGGCACTGCTTTGTTGGTTTTTTTGAGACGGCAGGGAAAAATCATCGAAGTTTTCTCAATTAATTCCGATGGAACTAGGCGTCAAACTCATCCAACTGCATTTGACGAGATTCATTTGCACATCAAAATTAAATCGTCAAACTTAACCTCCGAGGAGTTTGAAAAAACATTAATGTTAGTTGAGAGCGCTTGCACAGTTTGGTATATGATTAAGGAGAGTACACGTGTAGTTTTTCATCATCAAATAGTTGCTTAGTATGAGTAAGATTATACCCGATAAGCAAACTGCAGCGGTATGTGGTTTGCTTTGCAATGCGTGCGGAATTTACATTGCCACACAGGAGAATAACACTGAAAGTTTGAAAAGAATTGCCGAGCGGCTGCAAATCCCAGTGGAGCAGGTTCGTTGTAATGGATGCCGAAGCGATGTGCTTTCTGCGCATTGTAAAACATGCTATTTCAGAGAATGTGCCGATAAAAAGAGGATTGCGTTTTGCTCTGAATGTAACGATTATCCTTGTTCTCAGTTAAAAGATTTTCAATCCAAGATGCCTCATAGGGTAGAACTATTTGAATCGCTCAACCGTATAAAAAAAATTGGATGGGAAAATTGGTATGCAGAAATGGTGGAAAGGCATTCCTGTAGAAGTTGCAACCATTTAAGTGGTTGGTACGATTTTGCCTGCACCAAGTGTGGAAACAGTCCATCGAGTCGTTTCGTTGCAGATAATTTTGATACACTGATTAAATTTAAACGATAACTATGGAAGCAAATTTCTTGACCTTGTACCTTCGGATGTTCTACAAACCAAAAAGTACTTTTGAGATGATTTTTGAAAGTAAAAGCGTTCTGAAATTTGGTTTTTTTGGAATTCTGATTCCAGCAATTGGATACACTTTGTTTTATATTATGGCCTATTTTGCAGGAGGCTCTCCATCTACTTTTAAGCCTTGGCTAGCACTCCCAATTGAAAACTACTTTTATTATGATATATTTTTAACCCTGCCAGGGTACTATTTAAGTTGGGTTGGCGCTTCGGCAACGGTATATCTTTTATCTAGGTTGATGAATGGAATTGGCAAATTTGATAATATTCTAGTTGTTATTGGCCTAGGTATTGGTGTTGCCACATGGAGTTCGATGCTTCACGATTTAACCGACGCTATTCTGAGCGTTCTTGGTGTTATAGATATGAAGGAGTACGAGCAACTTTTGAATGCACCAACTTTTTGGCGAGGATTGCTATTAACTCTATACACAATTTACTTTATCTGGTTTCTGACATTGTTTACAATTGGGATTAAGGTTTTTCAGAAATTTAGTTTAGTAAAATCCTTAGCAATTGCACTTATTGGGATGGCTATATTTCAAACAATACTTCTAATTTTTATAAGATAAGTTTATGATGATATAAAAGACGCCTTGAATTGCAAATTCAAGGCGTCTTTATCTTCACAGTAAATTTTCAACAAGTTTAATTTTCGATATTTATGAGTGTTAAATGAGTTTACGATACGTTATACTGTTTAAATTCGACTCTAAATATAGTCCCTTTGTTCTTTTCTGATTCCAATGTAACGGGAGCTTCAACAAGGTCGCTAATTTTTTTCACAATAGCCAACCCTATTCCTACTCCTTGGTAGAATCTATCCTCAACCTCTGCTTTCTTAAATTCCTGAAATATTGTATCCATTTTAATCTCATCAATACCAATGCCTGTGTCCTTTACATATCCATAACAATTTGAATTTTCAATACCATAACCTAAAGAGATTTTCCCTGAATCGGTATATTTTACGGCATTATCTGTTATGTGTTGAAGCATTTTAAGGATAAGATAGGGATCCTGTTTCACAATTATGTCACCATTAAATTCGAATTCTATATCAATTTTCTTATTACTTTCGGATATTTTGTTCTTAAGCTCAGATACAATATCCTGAAAAAGCAGTTTCAATGAAACTTCTCTGTATTTTATGTCCACTTGTTCCGTATGAAGTTTTGAGAGTAGCAGGATTTCTTCAATTAGGTAAAGCAGTTGGTTAAAGCTAGAGTTAACTATTTTTAGTTCATCCTCCATTTCGCCGTTTTTTTCGGCATTAATAACATTTAGAATGCCCATAACAGCATTCATTGG
>WBUV01000339.1 GCA_008933525.1 Bacteroidales bacterium
GTTTTAATGTCGCTTTTAACTTATTAAAGTAAGAAACAGCGGAATTTTGCGAAAGGTTTTTCAGTTTGCTCTTTTTGCTTTTGGTTGAAAGTAGATACTCCTTAAAATCATTGCAAAACTTTTCGTTGAGATCGGCAAATGTCAAATTTCCGTTTGTAAAGGTTTCGAGGTAATTGTAAGCCGAAGCCCAATTATCGTGATTTGACGCTTTCCGTTTATCGGTTAATTTTTTGAAGTATTCAACGAAGTTTTGTTCACTCAGCATTTTTATTTTCAGTTGCTCTTTTTCGTACCCTGTATAGATTTCTGGTTTGTTTATGTAGTTTTCTCTTTTCTGCCTTATTTGTTCAGCAAGTTTTAGAGTTTCAATATTGTGTAGTTTCTCAGTTGGGCTTAGTTTTACCTTTTTAGGGTTATATTTTTTATCTAGAGTAGGTATGTATCTTTTTTGTTCCTTACCATTGGCGTCTAAATATCGTTGCTCTTCAATTTCTGTATCGTTGAAAAGGAACATATTTAAAAACTCTCTTCGGGTTTTCTTTCCTGTTTCTGGATTTGTAATTGCTGGATAAAAGTCCAAGTATAGACTTTGTCTATTGCCCGAAATTGATTTTTGCCTTAGTTTTACTTTTATTGCCATGGTATAATATATTTATCTAACTCAATAGTTCGTCAATGTCAGCACGCTTAACAATGGTTTTCTTAATCTGAATATTCGTTGCTTTTAACTTTCCACTTTTAATAAGGTTGTAAACACATTGACGGGAACAGCCTAACAACTTTGAAACATCACGTACACTTAAAAACTCTTTTGTTTTAAGTTCTTCAATAGGTTTGGTTTTTAAAAGATGTGTTTCTTTATTACTAGCCTCAACCTTTGAGGCTCTTAATCGTATTTTGTAAGCACGTTTGGCGCAAATATCGCCACAGTATTGAGTTTTAGTAGTTCGAGCCGTAAACTCTTTTCCGCAATGCTGACAAATTCTTTGTACCTTTATATTTGAACTCATATTGTATTAAAGAGTGTAAAAGTGTTTAAAAGTGTCAAGTTATTTCTCCTTTAAAACGGATTGAGATACAAGAAATAGTTTTCAATCCGTTCGAGGTACAACAAAGGTACAAATAAAACCATAATAAACAAATATTAATTATTAACAAGTATTAACTTGTATGTATGGAAAAAGCCCTAATATATAGGGCTTTGTATAAATTATTAATAAGTTTGTTATGTGTTTGTTTTGGGCTGGTTACTTTCCGATGCAAAACTTAGAGAAAATATACCCAAGTACCTCATTGTTAGTTATCTCGCCAGTTATCTCACCTAGATGGTAGATGGCCTGGCGGATATCAATGGCCAGCAAATCGCCCGAGATATTAGATTTTAGCCCAACAAGTGCCTGATTTAGGTTTTTCTGGGTGTTTATAAGTGAATCGTAGTGGCGGGCGTTGGTAACTACCACATCCTCGTTTTCGGGTTGACCGCTTAGCCCAATCTCTATTAACAGATGCGTCAGTTTGTCAATATTATGCCCTGCTTTTGCCGATATCGATAAGGTTTTGCAGTTGAACTGCTTGCCAATGGCGGTTACCAAATCGTCGGTATGTTGTGGGTTGGATTTATCCTCCTTATTAACAAGCAGAATCAGGCTTTGCTCGTTGGTTAGTTTGGGCCTGAACTCCGATATTGCCTCAAGGCAATCGGTCATACTTTCCTGAGCATCTAGCAGGTAAAGCACCACTTTGGCCTGTTCTATTTTGTTGAGCGCACGCTCAATTCCAATGGACTCAATGGTATCGGAGGTGTGGCGTAGCCCAGCGGTATCAATAAACCTAAAGTTGATACCTCCTAAATGGATTGTATCCTCAATGGAATCGCGGGTTGTACCTGCAATTTCCGATACAATGGCCTTTTCCTCGTTGAGCAAACGGTTCAGTAGCGTGGATTTACCTACATTGGGTTTACCCGCAATGGTAACAGGAATACCCGATTTTATGGCGTTACCGTGGCTGAACGAGTCGATTAATCGGTTTATCTCAGCAAGAATACCGATAATTAGCTGCTCCAGCTGAGTTCTATCGGCAAACTCAACATCCTCATCGCTGAAGTCCAGCTCCAGCTCAATAAGCGCTGTGAATTTGACAAGTTGCTCGCGTAGGGCTTTAAGTTTATCGGAGAATCCACCACGCATTTGCTGTAAGGCAACTCTGCGCGCAGCCTCGCTCGACGATGCAATAAGGTCGGCAATGGCCTCGGCCTGCGATAGGTCAATTTTACCGTTTAGGAAAGCGCGCAGTGTAAATTCGCCAGGTTTGGCAAGTCGTGCACCGCTTTTTATGAGCAACTCCAGAATCTGCTGCTGAATAACCACAGAGCCGTGGCACGATATCTCAATGCTATCCTCGCCAGTGTAGGAGTGGGGTGCTTTGAAAATACTCACCAGCACATCGTCTAACACCCTGCCGTTATCCACAACTGAGCCGTAATGAATGGTGTAAGGCTTTTGTGTGGCAAGTTTCTTACTTTTTTTCGATGATTGAAAAACGTTATCGGCAATGGCAATAGAATCCTTTCCGCTAAGGCGGATAACCGCAATGGCGCCCATTCCTGCGGGTGTGGCTATGGCAACTATGGTGGAATCGTCGAGCATCAAAATCTGAATTTTATGCAAAGATAGTGTCTTTAGTTGATAGTTGTTTAACTAGGTTGCTAGCGCGCGATTTTATCGCGTGCTTCTTTGGGCCACACGACAGCAGTCGTGCGGCAGCGAAGTGAGGAATCTCCTTGTTATTGTTAGCGAAGGTTTTAATAATTTAATTGTTGATAACTGTTTCTTGAGAAGTTTGGATATCTGCCAGTTTTTTCGTAAATTATTGATTAATGATTTTTAGGATAATAACATCAAAAAATAGATTAGTTATGAATGGTAATACACTTAACGAACCTTTTTCTTATAGTGAAGGTATTGAAAGTCTAAGAAATGGTCTAATGTTAGAAAATGAATTTAAACAGATGATAGAATCTGCTTTAAATTTAAAAGTCACAAGTTTTTCAAGTTCTGCAAGTTTTTTGGAAAAAGAATCAGGATGCATTGAAGATTGTTCAATAAAACTTATTGCTCATATACCTACAGAAAACAAAAAACTGCAAGGAACTCGTTATTATTACTCCGAAGGAAAAAGAATAATACATTTTACATCTATTAATGTATTATACTCTATCATTAACGAAGGGGCTATTCGTATGTATAATTTACATAATAGTAACGATGACTGTGAATATTCTTTTGCGTCAAGTAAATTAAAGGAGATTTATAGTTTAGGTCAAAATGATAATGGAATTGAAAGAAGAATAAGTGACGTAAAAGAATATTCATTTATTTTATCTACTACCTCTCTTAGTGAACTTAGAAATAAGGCTTTTTGGGATAAGTATGGTCACGGTGGCAAAGGAGTTGCTATTGAGTTTGAAATAATAAACGATTTAAATACTTGGGAGTATTCTTATTTTTCGAAAGTACATTACAATAAACTTGACGAATTTGAGGCTTTAAAAGAAGGATGGTCAAAAATTCAACTTCAAAATAAGCATATTCATTATAGAGTAGAACTTGACCAATTATTAAGTTTTCACAAATCTGAGCGATGGAATTCTGAAAAAGAGATTCGAATATTGACTTTATTTTCGAATGTTTTTCATTCAAATCCATTTCGGGAAAGAATTTATTCGGACTTTAAATTTGATAAAGCTGATAAACCTATAAAGTATTTTAAACTTCCGCTTTGTGATAAAAACGGAGAGTTTATTGATAAGGAACTAAATAGCTGCCCTGAATCTTTTAGGCAAATAATTCCGAAGTTGAGAATCTCAAACATATACTTTTCTAGTGATTGTCCAATAAGTAATAATGATTTTACGAACTTTCAAGTTAATTTACAAAAATATGTCTCAGATAAAATGAATTGTTGGATAGGAAGTTTATCCAATAATAAGAAAGTTGAATATGTGAAACAAACGTCTTGTAGTCAGTTATCAAGAATATTCAAT
>WBUV01000340.1 GCA_008933525.1 Bacteroidales bacterium
CCTCCAACGGTGTCAACACCCAAAGTAAAGTTAGTAAAAGAGAATAACCTTGCAAATGGAATCAACCCAAATAAAATTAACACTTTGTTAGCAGCTGGGTTTTATTGTCGTCGAAGAGTCACAATAAACATTGGAATTGATTTCAAACCTCTTGTTACTTTTTTCGAATCTTACTGTGCGAGAAAGTTTGTTTAGGGTTTTAATTTTTTGAGGGTGGTCTTTTTTTCTTTACTATGAAACGAGCGTGAATCTTTGAGTGTGGAGTCAAGACAAGCTCTTACCGCTTTTGGCATTGGTGGGTAGGTTTTTGGGAATAAGCGGTAAGTTCTTGGCTTGGGGGATGGATAAGAAATTGCGGTTACTTGTTTTTGCTTAACTCTTTTTTTCTACATAGACTCTAATGCGGGAAATCTTTCGGGTTAAAGTTGTGCATAAAAGGGAAACTTTTTTGGTAAAAGAAAACCTGCCACAAGGCAGGTTTTCTTTGCTATAATATACTCTATATACTATTTCCTGACTAGAATCTGCTGTTTCTCGGAGAATTTTGAGTTGCCAGCCTCCAGTATATATGTTCCTTCACGCAGACCTGAAACGTTAACCGTTGCACTCCTTGAACCCTTGCACTGAAGTGTCTTTTTAAGGTTACCGTTAAGATCATAAATTTTTACATAATCGATGGTTTCGTTGGAAATTTCATAACGGCTAGCCGCTTGGCTGTCGCTTTCTAGAACTGACACAGTGACTTCCGTAGAAGCGGGATTCGGGTGTAAAGTCGTACGGTAGCTGCTCCCCCCTACTTCGAACCCGAAGCTACGGTTCACTGATCCACATCCATTTTGCGAAGTCGCATATATGACCCCTATGCCGGGCTTACGGCCTGCCCTGAACTGCGCCTTGTGCAACCCTCCCACAAAGTTGGTGAGAGGACCGGTAAACGACCAGTTAACTTGGTTTACATATTGTACGCCATATGGGTCTGCCAGCTCATTGTCAATAATTGCAACTCCTGGCGCAAGCGGCTCATAGTAAGCCTCACTAATTATGCTCACCAAAGGCTTTCCAAACCAAATATCCTTACGGCCGGATTGAGGCCCATTCCCACCACAGGAGTTGTAGGTTGCATCAAGCCATACCAATCCGTTGCCGGAATAGCTGATGTTAGCCGTGCTTCCTAAACTTGATGTAATGGTTAGGTTGTCGCTTTTGCCCCAAATAACTGAGCAATCTGGTGGGAGGTTTATTGCATTGACGATGCTGTTTGACGAGCAAACTAAGGCAGAACCCGATATTTCGGGGCGGGGTACGGCAAGTGTTGTAAAGCTTACATTGCTATAATCAGAAGTACCCCCAATGCCGTGAGCGATAACCGAGAAGTTGTACGCGGTATTGTTGTTGAGTCCAGTTATGGTAATTGTAGGGGAATTGGTTGTGCCGTAAAGTTCGAGGGAGGTGGTGCCAATTTTCCTGTAAACACTATAGCTGGTGGCGCCCGGCGAAGGATTCCACGTGAGGTTTGCACCGCAATAGGTCAAACTTGCTGAGGATAGGTTTGCGGGAGCAGCAGGAGGAGTTATTGCGGAAACTCCATTGCTTGTCTTCTGGTTGCCTGCAACATCTATGGCTGTAAGGAAGGCAACGTATTCAGTGTTAGAGGCCAAACCTGTAAAGGTATGCCCATTGCTCACCTCATTAGCATCGTAATTTTGGCTCCCCACAACCTGGTTGTTCAGATTTTTGAGAACTATTGAGTAGCGCGCGATTCCGCTTACGCCTGATGTGTCGTTTTTCTGAGTATAGTAAGATGACCATAAGTCAAATGCGCTCCAGAGAAACTGAAGTGATGTACTGGTCTTTAAATTGTTAGGAGCATAAAAATCACGAATGTATGGCGCGCTGTTGTCCACGATGACAACAAATCTATTTTGAGCGAAATCCCGATTGACGTTAGATTTACTAAGAACATCAAAGTAGAGATTAAAATCAAACATACCGTCTTGGATCCCTGCTGGAGGAAGAACACTAATTTTGAATGTATCGGTCTGATTCCTTACGATCGTTTGCTCCTTTTTGTCTACATCAAACCAGTCTAAATATGTGATAAATGTTTTAATACTGTCGATGGAAATTTTACATGTATCAGAAATGTTACTTTTTACCAATACTGAAAGTTTAAAACCTACGTTGGCCTTAGCCGGTTTACATAGTTCGCCATACTTATCGGTACTGGGAATTGTTACTGTGAAATCGTTCTGAGCGCTAACGCTTGAGTATGCTGTAACGATTAGAATTAAACAAAAAAGTTTTAGTTGTCTTTTCATTATTACTAGGGTTTAAAGTAAGTAAATGTTTATTTGAACTATTAATGAATTTAATTCTGAATACACCTTATTGACATTCCTTCTTCATTGGATAATGCTTGTCTAATAATTGACGTGAAACTAGAACTCATTGAACGATGAAATGAACTGCTGCTATTATAATTGGTAGATGACCAAAAGAATGACCTGTAGTTGCGACCGCTATATAAACCATTGAAGGAAACCCTAAACCCGGAAGGAAGAGCGGTGAACCCGCTGCGATTGTCGCTTAGGTTGGATATTCCCCAGTGGATTGATCCGGTCTCCTTGATCCTACCTCCCACCACACCATTGTTTCCGTAAGGATCAAACTGGCTTTCGCCATTATCTAGGTAGGTAACTAGCGCGGTCCACTCCTCATCGGAAGGAACATGCCATCCATCGGGACATACGTTGCGATCATCTACACAGGTGAACCAGTTGTACAAGTACCCAAAAGTGGCAATGCTATCAACATGGTTTGTGTTGTTGTAGCTACAGTATGCACCTGAAGACAAACCACTCCATTCTACATTATCCTTAACGTTAGGAATGGCATCTCCGTTTCGGTAGTGCGTTACGCGCAGGTTTTCCGCCATCCAAGTTTGCGAGCCAATAATAATTGTTTTGTACTCATTGCCGTCAATGTCGGTAACTGTCCCATACTCCTTGTCTATGTTGAATACCGCGCTAGACTTGCCCTTTCGAGGAACAGGATCATCCTTGCAGCAGGTTGCCATACTCAATAATAACCCAAAAGTTAAAAGTGGAAAAATAAATGCTTTAAAATTCATAATTTTTACCTGTTAAATGGTTTCCTTATTTAATAAGAATGAAGTCTAAATTGTTACCTAAAAATGACAACTTTTTTCGAAAAAAATAAAAGTAGATTGTTGTAGAAGGGGTAAAAGCTGTGTATGGCTGCGTAGCGAGGGCCTTTGGATGGGGCAGACTTACTCTGCTTTTTGTGCGGTGGGTTTCTTAATCCCTAATGCGCCCGCAGGGCGCAAGGCGCGTGGAAAAAAAATTAAAACCCTTTGCTAAAGGGTTTGTTTTTTCGTCTTCATCTCCTGTGAATTAAATTACGAATGAATATGAAGTCTCATCGAAATGTTTTCAACCTTGCTGCTAACGGTCGGCAGTTACTTACGCTGGGGAGTTAATCGCCAGCGGCGTTATCCGCCGTTAAAAACTAAGTTAAAAGTAATAAAAATTCTGCATCTGCATCATCAACCCCAGTGAAAGTAACTGCGTGTTGGCTGCAGTATTTTATTCATATAATTTTCTATTTTTCGGCAATTGAGTACCTTTTTTCATTCTATCAAGTTTAAATATTGGTCCAGAACTCTGATGACCTTCTGAACCATAATTTAGAGACATCACTTGTTTGTCATTTACTATGATATAAAAATCATCCATTTCCTTCATTGATGTAAAACCTATACAAAATTTTGGGTCAAAATACTTTGATGCAATTTCCACGTTTTCGTCTACAATTGGATTTTTGGAATCAAGTATAAAGTATAATCTGGATTTGTCTTTATTGAAAAACTTTTCATTTATCCAAAATTTATTTTCTGTCGAGTAAATCTTATGTTGTACTTTTTGACCATTCAAATATTCAATCCATAAATTCGAATTAATCAAGGAACTATCACAATAGAAAAAAATCGAATCTTTTGCTATACTTGATGGTTT
>WBUV01000341.1 GCA_008933525.1 Bacteroidales bacterium
ATATCATGGTTTGCTTCACCTGTAAATGGGTCCATTTTCCAAGCAACATCCAAAAATTTACGCATTCCCAAATGACTATTAGAACCAAAAATTAACCCATAGACATTTGTTCCTTTTTTAATTGAAAATTGACCGAGAAAATAAGGTTCTTTGTTTACCAGTCTTTTAAAATACTGAAAAACTACACGATGACAATGGGTTGGTTTTGTATCTGAAAAATCTATTTTGTTGTCATCAATATATTTTTTGAATTCAGGTAATTCTTTAAATCGTTTTAAGTAGGATGAGGATATGAAAAAAAGAAAATCTGTTTTTGCTAAAGAAACTAAATCTTGGAATAATGTTTTAGTTACCTGTTTAATTCCATATTGGTCAATAAACATGAAACGAGGAATTGTCGAATTTGCTTTTAAAGAAGAGTTCAATTTGTTAAATAAAACTGTAAAATCAGTATTCTCAAGACTAATTTCAAAAGGACATTTAGGTAAGTTATTTTCATTTTTGCAAAACCCAAATTTCTTGTTTTCAGAGCATTTTATTAGAAAGTTGTCTTTAGATTTTTTTAACTTTAAATATTTCGACTTATCCGCATCATTAAATAGTATTTTTAAATGTGTTTTCTTTCTAACTAAATCAGCACAATACGTTTTAACTTCATCTAAAATGATTAAAGGGCTACCAAGCGTATCAATACTATCCTGACCTTCACCAGCGAAGAAATCATAAATTTCAATTTTAGGATAAGTGATTTTTGTATCAGAAATAAAAACTGGCAACCAACCTCTGATATAAAGTCTAAGTAGTTCTAATTTTGCCTTAGTACCTTCGTCAAATGCTTCGCGGTGAATATCAGTTTTAGCCATAACGAGAATATTTATTAATTTTTACGTGATTTTTTCTCTTTTGCAAAAAGCCCCGCTGTGTACTTATCGTATAATTCAAAAAGAAACTCAATACGTTTAGTTTCATTAATAAAAGGTTGTGGCCGATACGCAAGGTCAACGGCTTTATCAAGTTCCTGATGTGCTTTGAATAATGAAGGTGGCATAGTTAACGGGTCGTATAAATCAGCCAAACTGCTCTCAGGGAAAAGTAATCTTGTATCTAAAACCTTTTGTGCGGCTTTCTCAATGGACTTTTTCTGTTTTTCTGTGGGGTTTTCAGGCCAAGGGAAAGTGTTATATACAATACTACCAGAGTAGGAGTAGTCACTTTTCATTCTACCAGCTACAATTCTTACCCAAGACATATGCATAATACTGGATAAAACACCTAAATAAAACAATTCTGAAGAATCTATTAAAAATATTTTATTACTTGAAATGATTTCGGATTTTAAAATACTTAAAGGAATATACTTTCTTCTTTCAGAACTAACTTCTGGAATTACTATGTAGTCTTTTATGGGTTGAGAAATATAGAAAAATAGAGATGGATATTCAGCCGCCTTTTTAGTAGGTTCAGCAGTGCTGGCAATACGAAAATCTCTAACCTTATTAATTCTGTCCATTATAGAGTTTATCCCTCTATATTTTGAAGGTTCAACACCTTTTAACCAGATACACCATCTTTCTTTATTATTAAGATACTCATCGGAACCAACATATTTCCTTATAAATTCTTTTGAAGAAATGTCATTAGAAAAAAACGTTGCTACTTCATTCTTATTTAATATTAAATGTCCTCCATCAGATGGTTTATTACCACATCTCATTTCAGGCACATTACAAATTGGTTTTTGTTGTTTTTTAATAATTAAGTTAGTGTTTGGCAATAAGTAAGAATTAATGTACTTGCATTCAATTATATGTGGGTCTGAATTTGGGCTGTCATAATCATAGAGATACTTTACTTGACCGTCAGGTTTCCCAAATCCAATTATTACAACATGAACATTTGCATTACCTTTTGCCTCATTGTTCCATTTAAATGTTCTATGTGCAAAACAAATTTCAATTTCATACTTACGGTATAAGTATTCCCAAAGAACTAAAACTTGTTCTCCTTGAGAAATAGAATTAGTTGATACAAAGGCAACCTTGGTGGATGGGTTTGAGTTTAAATAATCACATGCAACTTTATACCAAGCAGTTACATAATCTAAATCTCCGGTAGAATTCAAGTCGTTGAAAACCGTTTTTAAATCGCTACGTTGTGAATCATTTTGCCAAGTCTTACCAATGAATGGTGGATTACCCAAAATATAATCAAACATTTCTTTTTCCCGTTTACTATCCCAAGGAAGCGACTCAATAATACTATCCCAATTCGTTCGCAAAGCATTTCCATGTATAATCTTCGCCGATTTACGCAATGGCAATCGAACAAAATACTCCCCAAATTCCTGAGAAACGAGCATATTCATTTGATGGTCTATCAACCAAAGTGCAACCTGAGCAATTTGTGCAGGGAATTCCTCGTACTCGATACCATAAAAGCGGTCGACATCGCAAAGCATAAGGTTTGCTATATCGGTTACACGCTGCGAACCTTGAAGCGTTTTTAGGATTTCGAGTTCTAAGAGCCTTAATTCTCTATAAGTAATTACCAAGAAATTGCCACAACCACAGGCTGGGTCGAGGAATCGAAGCGAAGCAACCTTGCGATGAAATGATTTAAGTTTGTTGGGGTTTGTTTTAACAGTTTCGTATTCCTGCCAAAGTTTATCTAGGAATAAGGGTTTAATAAGTTTAAGTATATTCTTTTCGCTAGTGTAATGTGCACCAAGGTTTCTGCGTTCTGTTTCATCCATTACGCTTTGGAACATTGAGCCGAAAATAGCAGGAGAAATTTTGCTCCAATTTAAACCACAGCATTCCAATAGCGTTTGGCGCATTTTGCTATTAAAAGAGGCGAAGGAAAGTTGCTCTGAGAATAGTTGTCCGTTTACATAAGGAAAAACAGCAAGGCTTTCATCAAGTGTGAGTTGACGTTTATCGTAAGGGGTATTTAAAACTTGGAAGATTTGAGCTAAATGAAGTCCAAGGTCAGTGCCATCTTCATTGGTTTTGTTTTCAATATATTCTTGAAATGCCTTTTGCTCGAATATGGTTGTGTCCTCCGCAAAAAGACAGAATAGTAAACGAACTAAGTATTTTTCTAACTCATGTCCTGTATAACCAGATTCTTTTAAAGCATCATGGAGTTTGCCCATTAGGTATGCCGCCTCAATATTTACAGGGTCTTCGGCTTTGTAAACTTGTTTCTGATAACCTGCAATAAAACTGAATTTATGAACATTGCTTACAAGGTCTTTAAGTTCAAATTCATATTCCTTGCTTTCATCAAGGTCGTATAGTCGAAATCGATTAAAGTCTGAAATAAGGATGTATTTGGGTAGTTCAAATTGTTTTAGACCATGTGTGTAATCCTTTGCCTGTTGATATGCTTTGTCGAGGTTTTTTCCTCGGCTTTTCATTTCTATGAGAATAGTTCCCTTCCAGAGTAAATCAATATAACCATCGTGTTCATCGAGTTTTTTTACTTTATGTTCGAAGGTTGCAACCTTACGACTGCTTATACCAAAAACATTAAAAAACTCTACTAGAAAGGGTTTTGCATCAGCCTCTTCGTTACTAGTATCTTCCCATTCCTTAGAGAATTTAACCGCACGTTCTTTTATTTCATTCCAACCTAAAGCCATTTTACTCTTTTATTATTCTGCAATTTAGATAAAAACTAACAAATTAGTGATGAAAAAAACTCAAACGATGTTCGTCAATTTTCTTTCATTTGATTAATGAAGTTTCAAAAGTTCGAAGTTTTTTAATGTTAAGTAAAGAAAAGGTGCTATTACCTGAATAGAACAAATCATAGATTATATTAATACAATAACGATTTTCAAGGGAAGTTTTTATTTTAGTTGTTTGTTTATTAGGTTTCCCAGAAACCATTAAACATGGAGCAATATGAATAGGATTGTAAATTGCAGGTTTATTTATAATTAAGTCTCTTTGAAGTTCATTTACTATACCAATGAAATTAAATATTAATTCAGGAAAAGGGTTGAACTGTTTAACCTCGCAAAAAC
>WBUV01000342.1 GCA_008933525.1 Bacteroidales bacterium
CTGAATATTTGTTGTAATTCCAATTGAAAAAAGGATGAACATTGCACTTACTACCTGTAACGATTGTATTGCTAAAGATTTATATAGTACTTCTTTCCATACTGTAAGAAACTCTTTGAAGAATATCCTGTTAAATACAAAGTAGGCTATTGGTGCAAGTACTATTAGGACTAATGTTAAGTATTTGTATTTAATTTGAAGTGGAACAAGGATGAAAAGTATCACGGTTAGTATTCCTACTGCCACCAATCCCGAAAGCCTGTCGTTGAATAGAGCCCAGAATATTTTCCGATGCCTTACATTACAGCGTCTACTAAGGATTATAACTTTATAGCCATCGCCGCCTATTCCTCCAGGGAGGAAAAGATTGTAGAACATGCCAAGTAAGTAAAGCCTAAAATTATTCTTACGACTAATATTCAAGTTTATCACTTCGAAGAAATGATATAGACGAAACGAAGCAATAACCTGAGATGTGAAAAAAAATAAAAGAGCAGGAACAAGTAACCAAAGGTTAGCCTCTTTGTAAAGTTCCAATACCTGCTTTGTTTCAATCTTGCTAAAAACCCAGTAAAGTAGAGTTAATGTAACTGCTACTTTTATAATTGTTTTTAGAAAGGCCTTTTGCCAGGCTGTAAAACGAATATTTTTCTTGAATTTTGAAAAAATGCCCTGCATCAATATTTATTTTCAAGGCGCAAAAGTATAATAATTATCCAATTAGATTATTCAAGAGCACAAAAAAAAACTCCCAGAAATGGGAGTTTTTAATGATTTTCGTATTGCTTAGAAGCTCTTGATATCTGTACCTCCAAACAGAACCAATCCCTTAAGAACAAGTTCCGATGATGATTGAGAATCGGGCTGGGCACTTATCTTGCGCTTATCGGAAATACCACCAAAAATGGATACAACCTCAATTTTAAGTTTCCAATCAGCTGGAACAAGCATTTTTGAGCCTCCAAAAATACATAGCATTTCAAGTGTATGTGAGCCTGAAGCCAATTTAGCCTCCGATAAATCAATTGTAGAACCTCCAAAAATATTTGTGATACGTCCGCCTTGGAAACTTTGCGAGTTCAAACGTTGCTCCGAGCCCCCAAATATCGATAAATCGTCAATGTAATCATCTTTGCTTTCAACAGAGTTGATAGGTTTCCATTTCCTGCGGCAACTTCTGCTAAATATTAACGATAAACCTATTACTAGAAGAACTGCTGGCCAGAATAGGTTACGAAGACTAACCGGGAAATCGTAATGTTTTGCAACAAGGAAAAATACACCAATGGCAATTAAAACTAAACCTGTAGTTTTGGAGCCTCGTTGAGTGAAAAATATCAAACCAATAACAATTAGAATGGTTTGCCATGTGAAGATATAACCACGCCAGGGTATATTGTAAATATCAAAATTATCAACAAGAATTAATCCTGCTAAAGCAACCAGTAACAATCCAATAATAATTCTGGATGAATTAAATTTTGGTGAGTTTTCAATCTTTTCCATTTGTCTTTGTTTTAAATTGTCCGTTATAAAGTTAAGGAATAATTATTTACGATTCTGAAAATGTTTTGAATTTCCGTGTTCACCATATCCTATTTCGTCGCCTGTGAGTTGAATGCGAGCCTCCAAGCAGTTTTTGCAGTCGTCGGCAGCATCGTCAACGCAGGGCTTATTTTCGTACAACTTATAATCGTTACGGTAGGCACCTGGTGTGATGTTAGGCATCACAATATTCGCGCCAACTTTAATTGCTTTTTCTCGTCCCAGAGGGTCAATGGCTTGTAGTGCAGTTGGTGCAGCGATATTAATATCTTTCATAATTATTCTTAAAAGGGCGGTCATTTTGAGTGCTAAATCAAATCGCTCTTTTAATGGTAACAGAGAATCCTTAAATTCATATAACGGTGTGTTGGGATGCTCAACATAAGGTCCCATACCAACCATATCGATATCCATTTCTTTAATCCATAATAAATCTTCGGCTAAATGTTCAAGGGTTTGGAACGGTAATCCTATCATTACGCCAGTTCCAACTTGGTAGCCCACTCTGCGTAATGCCTTTAGGCATTCAATCCGTTCGTCGTAAATATGGTGCTTGTCATTGGGGTGAAGTTTTGCATACAGTTCCCGGTTGGAACTTTCAATTCTAAGCAGATACCTTATTCCTCCTTTTTTGAACCACTTGAGGTAGGTTTCCTCAGTTTGCTCTCCCAGCGATAGTGTTATACCCAGCTCGTTATTGGTGGCGGCGTTGATTTTTTCGAGCAGTGTTTCAATTCTGTCTACATACTCCTTGGTACTAACCTCGCCAGTTTGCAGGGCAATACTGCCATACTTGTTTTCCCAAGCAAATTTTGCTGCTTCAATTACTTCATCGTCACTAAGGGTGTAGCGTTTTACTGCGTTGCTTCCTGCTCTAATTCCACAGTAGAAACAGTTTTTACTGCAAATATTGGACATTTCAATTAGTCCGCGGAAGTATACTTTTCTTCCAATAAACTTTTCCTTAATTTCCGCAGCTTTGGTGAAAAGTTTTGTTTTCTCATCACCAGTGGTACTGAGTAGTTGAACTAGTTCTTCCTTTGTAAAACTATCCTTCTCTAGTAGGAGGGTTATGTTTGTCATAAAAAAATATTGTGCTTATATTAAATATTTCATCATCAAAAAAACAGTTTTTCCACGCCAATGTTCTATATTTATTGATATTTTTCAATGATGAGGTTTTGCAATTACGGTTGCAATTTCACAAAATTGGGTGGATTTACAAACTTGTTATTTATCAAGGAATGGATAGGACAAAACTGGTAAGGCAAATTATACTTTGTGTAAAGCAGCTAAAAGAAGAATCTGGTTTGCTGTTTACAGCCGATAATATTATTCATAGTTCGGGTTTAATGGTTGAGGAGTATTTTCAACAAAAGTTCCATCCTTTTGTCGAAAAGGTTAAGGCTGAAGTAAAAAATCTTCCTCCCGATGAGTATTTAGCAATTGAACTCGATGCTTGGCTTAAGTTACTTAAGGCTAAATATGATACTCTCGAAGGCGAAGATTATGTAGAGGAGTATGCTGAAGTTCTCTATATCAAGCAGCAATTCTATCCCAAGTTGATGGATGTTTTGAACGATTTGAAGTTAGAGGTGCTCGAAGGTGAATTCGATGCAAGAACCGATGCGGCTATATCATTTATCAATAGTAAAATTGAATTAGGACCAAATACTTTGGTTGTTTCTCCATCGGTAGTTGCAGCATTAATATCGTTGCTTTACAACTTCAACGTTTTAGCGCAGAATCAGGATATTAAGGTTCTGTGTAGCGCTTTTTCGAAAATTACAGGGTATAATCCCGACGATTTGCAATCGTACCTGAGTGTTGATGAGGAATCCGGCCGACTAAAGGCAAAAGTAAACATTGAAGACTTGAGGGTACTTCATAAACTGCTTAAAAGTATGATGTCCAGAACAGAGTTTATACTCTCCTACAACGATTAACAGTAAGGTATACAGCGGTAAGGTAAACTAATTTCAGGCAGTTCGAAAAGTACAACACCTTCGTTAAGGAGTTCTTCGTCCTCCTCGTGGTAGTTCCATATTACTTCAATGGTGAAGTTGTTGTTCTTGAAGTTGGAGATTTTTCTTAGCACTTCTCTTAAGTATTTATACGAGGATGAGTTAATATATTTGAAGTTAAGATCCACAATTATTTTTGCAGGCTCTTTGCTTTTCATGAACTCATAGTATTCATCTAACCATATTAAAACTGCTTGATAGAACTCCTTAGCATTTTCTGGATGCGAAATACCTGAAATAGAAAAAATTTTGGTATTTGGATTGAAAAAAACTTCAGGTGAATCTATAGCAGCTTCAATTTTTAATGGCTTCATATTTTTTATCTCAAACATCAATGTAAATATAAAACATATAAATTGGATTTGTCAATTGCTCTAATATTTCTTTGATAAATCGATTGATTTGAAAAATGAAGTTCAATTTTGATAGGATTAAAGTAGAATTTCTTTAATATTCCTTAT
>WBUV01000343.1 GCA_008933525.1 Bacteroidales bacterium
TTACTAAACTATACATACGGAACAAATGGAATTCCTGTTCCATCGCCGGTAATTGTAAATTTAATCGATACTGCTTTAATCCGTAAGGATGTTGAAAAAACAAAGGCACTTGGAGTTGATGAAGTGATTGTATTTATTCATTGGGGCAACGAGTACGAAACAAATCCTTCCAAAACTCAGATGAAACTTGCTGATTTTATGAAAGGTTTGGGTGTTCGTATCATAATTGGCTCACACCCTCACGTTGTGCAACGTATGGAAGCAACATTTGACACCGATAGCACAACAGGTCAAGTTGTTGTTTACTCATTGGGGAATTTTGTATCGAACCAGCGTAAACGTTACTGTAATGGTGGAGTTGTCACATTTGTTCAACTATCAAAGAATAACGTTGGTAAAACACAAATTACCAATACTGGTTATATTCCCGTTTGGGTTCATATCCCGTTCAGGGATTTAAAGCGGTTGTATCAGGTTCTACCTATTTCGGAATACGAGCCAATTAGTAAGCAATACTTTAGCACCGCTGACGATTCTTTGTTTACCGAATTTAAAACAGACACATACAATCTGTTGAATACTCAAAATGTAAATTTCCCAGAAATAAAGTACAAGGATGGAAAATGGTTATTTCCAGAGTCACAAACGGTGTTTCCTTTTTTTAAGAATCCGCTAGTAAATCCCTAACTACTACCGATGCAATAAAACATCCAAAAATTGGTGGCATATAGGAGATTGTTCCTACGGTAGTTTTCTTGTTTGGTTCACCCTCGCATGGGCGAGTAGCATTTTCAGGGACTTCCTCGGGGGAGTATACTACTTTTATACCTGTTCGAATTCCTAATCTATGTAATCTTTTGCGCAGAATGCGTGCAAGTGGACAATTGTGCGATTCAGAAATATCGGCAATTTGAACCTTTGTGGGGTCGAGCTTTCCGCCACTTCCCATTGAACTAACAACTCTAAGTCCATTTTTAAATGCATCGTGAATAAGAAAAATTTTTGGGGAAAGTGTATCTATTGCGTCCACAACGTAATCGAAATGATGCGAAAGAACATCCTTCATCCTATCATCGCGGAGGTATTCCTGAATGATACTCAGTTTTAGGTCTGGATTTATATCCATTAATCTTTTCCCAAGATATTCTGCTTTGGGCAAACCTATTGAGCTTTTTAGTGCAGGTAGTTGCCGGTTTATGTTGGTTAAATGAATTGTATCGCCATCAACAATGGTCATTTGTCCAATACCAGCACGACATATTTGTTCAGCAGCGTATGCTCCAACTCCGCCAAGCCCAACAACCAGAACGTGTTTGTTTTTGAGTTTATTTACTTGTTCTGCTCCCAACAGTAATTCTGTACGCTCTAACCAGTGCATAGTAATTTTTTAAATATTCGGCAAATATCAGAAAAGATATAAGATTTTAAAAATGAAACGTAGTCAGGAGCGAAAACTCCATTTTAAAAGATTTCTTACTTCGCCTACCAACCAGCAGGCAGGTTCGGAATGACAAATTTTGCGGAATAATCAAGAATCTTACTTATTGAAGAACTCAGCGAAATTCCTCTCGGTTTGTTGGAGCAGCTCTTCAACAGACATATCTAGGATATCCGAGGCAGCGGAGTACACTTCGCTAATTGGCATTTCGGAAGCATCGGTCTCGAAGAATAGCCTATTCAGTGGAACCATGGTTAACGATTCGGCCAGCTCGGGTGTAGGGTCAACAAGTATTGAGCCGAACGATATGTAGTAATCATGGTTTATTAATTGCTTTGCAATATCGGCTTTGCCTCTAAATCCATGAATTGCTTTCTTAACAATTTGATAATCTGGCTTTGAGAGCGCTTTTACCAACTCGCTCCAAGCCCTAACGCAATGAATAATTATTGGTTTGTCAACACTCCGTGCAATTTCAACCTGTGCAAGCATAATTTGGGTTTGTAAATCGAGATTACCGCCTCTAAGCCTATCTAATCCAATTTCGCCAATGGCCAGTACATTTGGGCTTTGTGCAAAAAAATCCATTTGCTTTAGCCAATCATTTACATCGGGGTGCTTGCATTGCCAGGGATGAATTCCAATTGTGCAATTTTCAGGGATTTGTTCATCAACAATATCATTAACGTTAAGTGAATATACTCCGTAACCTTTGCTACAGGAATCGGGCTTATGACAATGAAAGTTGATATAATTCATTGGTTGAATTTTGTGCTTAAATATATGGAATATGATAACATAAATCCTAACTAATTTTGATTTTTTTCTCGTAAAGCTTGGTGTCTGAATATAGAATCCCCTCAAGGGTTAAAAATCCTTGAGGGGATGCCTATAGAAAATTACAATTTTCAATAATTACTGAATTCTCATTCCTAGCATAGTGATATCGTCAATCTGCTCGTACTCGTTTTTCATCCACTCATCAACGTTCTTCTCAATCACAAATTTTTGAGATTCCATTGGGAGTTGATTTACTTCAAGCATTAAGTTTTTAAGGCGCTTGTACATAAACTTACTGCCATTTTCTCCTCCGAATTGGTCAAAAATACCATCGGTGAACATGTATAGATTATCACCTTTCATCAACTGAAACTCGTGGTTATTAAAAGGAATCAACGATTTATGGTACAGCCCAACAGGGTATCTGTCGGCGTGGAGTTCAATGAGCTCATTATTCCGAATAATTATGAGCGAATTGTGCGCTCCAGAAAATTGAATTGACAAGGTTTTTAGGTTTATCTCGCAGAATGCAATATCCATACCATCACGTGTAACGGACTCTTCGCCCGATTGCTTTAGCGACGAAATGATTAAGTCCCTTAATCTATCCAAAACCTCATTGGCTTTTGTGATATCGTTATGTGCAACAATCTCGTTGAGGAATGCGTTTCCCAGCATACTCATAAAAGCACCTGGAACTCCATGTCCTGTACAATCGGCAACAGCAATCAATAAATGGTCGCCCATTTGCTTGAACCAGTAAAAATCGCCGCTTACAATATCCTTTGGTCTAAAAATTAGGAAATGTTCAATGTTGAATTCGTTCAGAATTGATGTCGATGGCAGAATTGCCGACTGAATCCGGCTAGCATACTGAATGCTATCCTTAATTTGCTTGTTTTGCCTGGATATACGTTCGTTCTGATTCGAAAGTAAATCCCTTTGGCTCATAATCTCCTGGTTTTGTTCCTCCAGTTCATGGTTTTTCTCAAGAATCTCACTTTTTTGTTTTACCACCTCTTTGGTTCGATCCTCCACTCTTTCCTCAAGAATCCTTTTTTGTTCCTTGAGCGACCGCTCACGGTATTTAACTACAAGAATTATTGTGGTTATTATCAAAATAACATAAATAATATAAGCTAAAGTGCTTCTGTACCATGGTGGTCTAATCCTTACTATGATAAACGTTCCGTTCTCGTTCCAAACATTGTCGTTGTTACTACCTTTTATCCATAGTTTATAAAGACCAGGGGTCATATTGGAGAACGTTAAAAACCTTCTGTTCCCATTATTTATCCAATCTTGATTATCGCCATCGAACTTATAAGCATACTGGTTTTTGTTAGGACTTGTGAATTCCAAAGCAGCAAACTCAACATAGAAGGCAAAATCGCTATAGTTCAAAACAACTTTGCTATTGTTAGTAACATGTAAGTTTTCACTACCATTTTTATTTTGTTTCTGGAATGCAGTAAACTCCAACGAGGGTATATTCTTATTGTCTGATAATTCATTTGGGTTGAATGAATTAAATCCATTCATTCCCCCAAAGAAGATTTCGCCATCGCGACTTTTATGGCTGGCACGAAGGTTAAACTCAAGCCCTTGTAATCCATCCTCTTCGCTATAGGTAACTATTCTATTTTGGTTTTTTCTCAGTTGAGACAAGCCTTTACCGGTACCAAACCACATATCACCGTAATCGTCCTGAAGAATCTCATAAACAAGATTTGATGCTAAACCATCGGCCTCGGTGAAGTAGGTAAATTTGTTAGTTTTAAT
>WBUV01000344.1 GCA_008933525.1 Bacteroidales bacterium
GTGTGAAAAAAGGCGTTAACCCATTAAGAATTCCTGCTAGTGAGCTAGGAACCTGTGTTTGAGCAAGCGGGAACAAAAAGGCTGGAAAAAAATTTCCTAAAAAACCGCTTGCTAGTAAATAGCCAAAGTTTTGCTTATTGATGTATTTTAAATTCTTTATTGAAATTGGGAGTAGAATAAGAAAACTGAAAAATATTCGTATTGCTCCAATTTGGAAGTACGAAAATGCGTCGAGCCCACGTTTCATCAAAATAAAAGAGCCACCCCAAACGAATGCGAGTAAAAATAACGCTGCCCATTGCCAACGTTTCTTATCTAAACTGAACATAAGGTAGATATTAAGGGGAGCAAAAATAATTAAAAGATTCTTCCAAAATTATTTATACCACAACTTTTTACGTCTGCTGATTATTAAATAATTACAAAAAATAATCGTTGTTAAACTTTTAGGCCAAGCACTAAGATATCGTCGGTTTGGTCGCAGTTTTTACCCTTCCAATTTTGCAGCATTTCGTTTATACTAATTTTCTGGTTCGAAAGTGGCAAATATGAAATTCGGGTTAAAAACTCGATATAGTTTTTGCGTAAATATTTTTTTCCTGTTTCGTAACTTAGTTGGTCGCTTATGCCGTCGGTAAATAGGTAAATGATATCATTTACCTCCAAGGAAACCTCTGTGAGATTAAATGCGCTCTCTTTCATTGATAAGCCGATAGACATTTTATCTGCAGGGAATTCTTGAATTTTACCATTTCTACATATCCAGAGCGATATTTTTGCTCCGCTAAAGATTAGTTTGTTTGTTTTTGGATTATAACTAAACATCGCAATTTCGATACCTTCTTTTCTAAGGTCGTTTGGAGATTGCCTAAAAATAGATTTAACGGCTAGTCTTAGTTCATCTAGCACTTTATCTGGTTGACTCAGATTACTGGCACCAACAATTTCGTTAAGATAAGAAATCCCCATTATACTCAGCAACGAGCCAGGAACTCCATGTCCAGTACAATCGGCCACGGCAATAATAACGGAATCATCTTTTTCTTTAATCCAGTAAAAATCGCCACTAACAACATCTCTGGGTTTGTAAAAAACAAAATAATCGGAGAAGTAATTACCAATAATATCTTCGGAAGGTAGCATTGCCGTTTGTATAATACTTGCATATGCTATGCTATCTGTAATTTTTCTGTGATTGAACTCAATTAGTTCCTTTTGCTTTTGAATAGCAAAATTTGCTTGCTGAAGATTCTCTGCTTGAGTTAATACCTCTTCTTTTTGCTGTTGAAGTTCACTATTGAGGGAAATTAAGGTCAAATTAGCGTTTCGGATTTTTCGTCGGCTATTATATATGTTCAATGCAAGTCCTGTACCAAGAATAACTAAAATTGCTAAGCTGTAAAGTGTGATTTCTTGCCTTCTGTTTTGTTCGGTTAGTAATTGGTTTTCCTTCTCTTTTTTTTCTGTATCGAATTTTGTTTGCAATTCAATGATTTGAGATGTTTTTTCAGAGTTAAGTAAAGTGTCCTTAATTCTCAGTAAATCTCTGTGGGCTTTTAACGCTAATGAGTATTTTCCAATGGAATCGTAAAGATTGGTTTGGGTTTCTAGTGCGTAAGCTAGTTGATGGTAAGCCTTAATTTTGTAATTTATATCGATAGTTTTGTTGAGATATATTTGAGCAGAGTCCATTACTCCAAGTTTTCTGTAACATTCAGCCAATCTTAAGTACCCATCGGAAAGAGTGCTGCTATCCATTAGTGCTGCTGAAACTCGAATTGCCTCCTTTGCATTTTTTTTTGCTTCGGACAAGTTGTCCATAGAGAGAAAAATGCTTGAAATTGAAATGTATGAGATAGCAATTCCTCGCTTATTGTCTTTCTTTTTCTCAAGTTCAAGTCCTTTGTATTGGTATTTCAATGCTTTATCAAACTGGTAAGTTTCCTGAAATATCAACCCAAGGTTTCCTAAGCACGACGCAATGCCGGTTTCTTCATTGTTTTTCTCATAAATCTTGAGGGCATTTTCATAGTATTCCACTGCTTTAGGGAAGTTGTTTAAGAAGTAGTATATATTTCCTATTCCTCCGTAGCATTTCGCAACTCCACTTTCCTTGCCAATTTCTTGGTAAATGCTTGTGGCGTTAATCATTAATGTCATCGATTCTTGATAGTTGCCTTCAAATGCCTCTGCAATAGCTTTGGAGTAAAGTGCATCGGCCTCTCCCTGCCTAAATTTCAATAATTGGGCCTCATGTATTGCTTCATCAAGATTTTTTTTGGAATTTGAAGGATTCACATAGGCAAGTTCTGCAGCATACGATATCTTATATCTAAGCCTAAGGGTATCGTTTTGCGCATTATCTATTAATACCTGAATTGAGTCAAGCGTTGGTGTTTGAGAATATGTTTTGCCAATCAAAAACACAATAAACACAACAAGACAACAATATTTACATCGAGCCATGTGCAAACATTTTTACCAAATATAGATTTTTAATGCAAAAAACTGATACTTTTCGGAGATTTTAATCTTGTTATTCAAATAGAAAACCATGAGCGAAAAGAACTACGATCCCCGAATGCACACTGCCGAGCACATTCTGAATCAAACAATGGTTCGTAAATACAATTGTGGTAGGGCGTTTAGCAGCCATATTGAAAAGAAAAAGTCGAAATGCGATTATCGGATTAGCAATGCACTTTCAATTGACGAAATATCAGAGATTGAAAATGTTGTAAACAGCATTATTGAAAGCAACGTTGAGGTTACTGAAGGATTTGTTGCCAAACAGGAAGCCGAACAATTCCTAGATTTAAGCAAGTTGCCAGCCGATGCTCCAGACTCTATCAGAGTAATAAGGGTTGGCGATTATGATGCTTGTGCCTGCATTGGCCCTCATGTTAAAAATACCAGTGAAATTGGTAAATTCAAAATAATATCGTCAGATTTCAACGATGGTGTTGTGAGGTTGAGATTTAAACTTGAGTAATTGATAAAGTCTATTAACTTCTGCTTGGATATTTCTCACCCATACTTATTAACCTTTCCCGTATAAATGGATATACAACTATAGCCAACGTTGATAGAATAAACATTGACATAATCCAGAATACTTTATTGTAGATTTTGTTATTTACAATATCTGCAAATATTATAATCCAGAGAACAATACCAAAACCGCTTGAAGCAAAAACCACAGGCACAAGCATGTCGCTTGAAACAATGAATATTAAGGAAAGTAGAATTAAGTAAATAATAATTAAAATTTTAATGGTTGTTAAGTTGATTGTGATGTTGCTATTGGAATTCATACTTTTATTTTTTAATAACAATTTAATTCGTTAATTATTCAATTGATATATCATATTTCACTAATAATCCAGCAATTCCTTGAGTTGAAAATTTTGCTTTTTTGATATTGTTTAATTCTGGGTCGAAACTATAGTTGTGTGCATTTCTGAAATCTGCTTTTTCAAGGTTTGTGTTTTCGAATATTGCTCCTTGTAAATCGCAATTGTCAAAATTTGCCATTGATAAATTTGCTCCGCTAAAATCGACTTCTTGTAGGTTTGAATTAAGGAATTGAGTTGATTTTAGTTTGAGTTTAAAGAACGATGAAAAGTTGAGCTTACAACTATTGAAGTTAACACTAAAAAGTATATCGTTACAGCTATCGAATCGCAAGCCGAGCATTTTGCAATTTTTGAAAGTTACATCCTTAAACGACACTTTCGTTATATTGGCTAAACTCAGATTGCAACCAGTAAACTCGCATTCGGCAAAGTTAATTCCCGAAATATCGGCCTTTTCGAAATTGCAATTAATAAAATTACAACACTCGTAATCGGCTATTTTAAGTGGGGTAGAGGAAAAATCTTGTTTTTCGAAAGTTGTATCGGGTACAAATAATCGATCCATTTACTTTTTGTGTTTTAACTGGAGTCCTTGCAGAAAAATCCTTAAAATTTGGTCGTTGCAAGGGCGGTACTGTGG
>WBUV01000345.1 GCA_008933525.1 Bacteroidales bacterium
GTGCTTGGTAAGGAGGAAACCTGTACTGGCGACCCAGCTCGCCGCGCAGGTAACGAAATGCTTTATCAAATGCAAGCGTTACAAAATATTGAACTTTTCAAGGCATACGAGATTACTAAAATCATCACCATTTGCCCTCACTGCTTCAATATTTTCAAGAATGAGTATCCCGATTTGGGTGGAAACTACGAGGTAATCAGCTATGTTGAACTACTCGATAAATTCATTAAAGAAGGTAAGTTAAAGGTAAATACCGACACTTTCAAAAATTCACGCATTACCTTCCATGACCCCTGTTACTTGGGTCGTGCTAACGATATGTACGATGAACCACGTAGAGTGATTAAATCGGTATCGGGCGATGTGGTTGAGATGGAGCGTAACAAGAGCTTTGCTCTATGCTGCGGGGCTGGTGGTGCTCAAATGTTCAAGGAGGCCGAAAAAGGCGATAAGGAAGTATTCCTTGAGCGTATGGACGATGTACTAAAGGCAAATCCTGATATCATTGCAACTGCTTGTCCCTTCTGTATGACAATGATGACCGATGGTATCAAGTACAAAAATCAGGAAGAGAAGATGAAGAATTACGATATTGCTGAGCTAATCGTAATGTCACTTGGATTATAACAAAACAAAATAACCTTTCAAACTAATGGAAAAAGTAAACCTTAAAAGTGGAGAATTCCTAGTAAAGGATGTTGATGCGAATAGTATCTTTATTCCAGAGGAATTCAATGAGGAGCAAAGAATGATTGCTCAAACCTGTAGAGATTTTCTAGAGGCTGAAGTTTACCCCAACTTGGATAAGACCGAAAAAGGCGATAGGGCTTTAATGAAAAGCATTCTACAAAAAGCTGGCGAACTTGGTATGCTTGGTATTGCAATCCCAGAACAATACAATGGTTTTGGTCAGGATTTCAAAACTCAAATGCTAGTTGCCGAAACAACTGGTGCTGGCTACTCTTTCTCGGTTGCCTATATGTGCCACTGCGGTATTGGAACAATGCCAATCATGTACTACGGAAACGAGGAGCAACGCCAAAAATACGTTACACGCCTTGCAACTGGCGAGTTAATTGGTGCTTATTGTTTAACTGAGCCAGGCGCTGGTAGCGATGCTAACTCAGGTAAAACCCAAGCTAAACTTAGCGAGGATGGTAAACACTATATCCTTAATGGACAAAAAATGTGGATTACCAACGGTGGTTTCTGCGATACACAAGTAGTTTTTGCAAAAATTGATAACGACCGTATTTTAAGTGCTTTCATCGTTGAGAGTAACTGGCCAGGCGTTGTAATTGGTCCAGATGAACACAAAATGGGTATCAAAGGTTCATCAACTACTCAAATCTACTACAACGATGTAAAAGTACCTGTTGAGAATATGATTGGTGGTCGTGGCGAAGGTTTCCGTATTGCCCTAAGCATTCTACATATGGGCCGTATGAAACTTGGCGCTAACGTAATTGGTGCTGCAAAGCAAACCATTACCGATGCAGTTAGATATTCGAATAAGCGTAAGCAATTCAACACTCAAATATCAAACTTTGGTGCTATTAAGCACAAATTAGCCCAAATGGCTATCAAAGCATTTGCACACGAATCGGCAATTTACCGTGTAAGTAAAGATGTTGATATTCTACTTGACCAGTATAAGGCAGAAGGTTGCGATTACGGCCGTGCATCTATCGATGCAATTAGCCACTACGCTGTAGAGGATGCAGTTCTAAAAGTATGGGGTTCGGAGATGTTGGATTACGTGGTTGATGAAGGTGTTCAAATTCACGGAGGTATGGGTTACTCTGCCGAAATGAACATTGACAAAGGTTACCGCGATTCACGTATCAACCGTATTTTTGAAGGAACCAACGAAATCAACCGTCTACTTGTTGTAGAAAGTGCTACAAAGCGTGCTCTAAAAGGCGAATACGACCTATTTGGCCCAGCAGAGGAACTTTACAACAATGTGGGTTCAATTACCGATAGCGCAAAGGCAGGTGAAAGCTACTACGAGGAGAAACTTCGCTTTGTAAAGAACTTCAAGAAAGCAGTTATGCTTGCCGTTTACAGCACCAACAAGGCTCTAGGTAAGAAATTTATGAACGAGCAGGAAGTTGTAAACAACCTATCGAACATGATTATGGAACTTTACATTGCTGAATCGTTGGCACTAAGAATTCAGAAACTTGAGGGATTAAAGGGTGCAAACCCAATCCACAGGGATATTTTGGATGTATTCGTTTACGATGCAGCAAGCATCATCCGTAAGAATGCAAAAGATGCTATCTACTCAAGCATTGAAGGTGAAGAAGCTGAGAACCTAAACAAGGCTATCAAAACCTTAACTCACGTTAAAGGTATCAACACCAAAGATGCTCGTAGAAGAATTGCTGATAAGATGATAGAGAATAACGAGTATAAGTTCTAATACGACTTAATTCAAATAAAAAAGGCTTCCGATTGGAAGCCTTTTTTACTTCATATCTTTTTAAACTCATACGGGGTAAACTCAATAAAATCCGAGACTCTAAGCGTCAATCCCATCACTTTTCCATCTTTAATTTTGAAAGGAATTTCAACAATGCCCATTGATGGATTCGAGTATACACATAAAAAGTTATCGTTTTGTATGTGATCTAATTTACCAACCAAATCTGGATGATTGGAGAAATAGATATTTAACTTTCCATTTTCTAATCGAATTTCAATATCGCCATAAACATCATTGTTGTATTTCCCCGTGTATTGCAAAAAAGATATACTTGGTTTATTGTTAGTCACAACTACTTTTCTAAGCGAATCTAGCCTATTATCAGCATTAATTCTATTCGCTTTATACGATTTAAGAGATTGAGAACTATATCCCTGATAAGGCAATCCCAAGAAAGCATCGAGGACTTCTTTTGCAAGATTCTGAAAAAATTTATTTTGGTCGGTATTCGTAAGCACTACAATTCCTAGTTTCTCCTCTGGAACAATCATAACAATCGATAAATACCCATCAATTCCACCTGTGTGTGAATAAAACAACTTCCCCGCTCTATCGTTAATAGAAATTCCTAAGCCATAAAGATAAAAGTGTGTTTGCAGATTATCTCTTGGGTCGATTGTAATAATTGAGTATGGATTTCTAATGTTCTCGAACACATTAGCTGAAATAACCTGATTCCCATCAATACTACCCGAATTGGCCTGGGCAAGTAACCACCTAGCCATATCGTTTGCACTAGAACTCATACTTCCTGCAGGGCCAAGATTGTCAAGATTAACAAATGGAATTTCTGATATCTTTTTATTAGCAAAAGTATGCGGATAGGCAATATTTTGGATATTTTTTAATTCGCTTGACAGCATTCTGGTTCTATTCATCTTAAGTGGAATTAGAATACTATCCCGAATGGTTTCCTCCCAACTTTTACCAATTATTCTAGGAATAAGTTCTCCAGCTGCCACAAAAGCAGAATTACAATACCCCCATTTAGTTCTAAAACCATAAGCAGGAGTGATAAACCTCATTTTATGAATTACCTGATCTCTAGTTAAATTTGAAGACCAATAAGTGAAATCGCCCTGATATGATTCAAATCCTAGCCTATGTGACAATAAATCTGCAATAATGACCTCTTTAGAGGCCAAAGAATCCTTTAGACTAAAATTGGGCATCCACTTATGCACTTTATCCTCTAAACTTAGTTTCCCTGATTCGTTTAAAATTGAAAGTGCCGTCGCAGTAAATGCTTTGGTATTGGAGCCTATCATAAACAGTGTATTTTCATTAACAGGCTCAGAACCGCCAACCCGTGTTTCACCATACCCCTTTGCTAGAATAACCTTATCGTTCTTAACTATAGCTATAGATAAGCCAGGAATTTCCCACTCTTTAATCCCTTGGGTTATATAATTCTCTAAACTATCGGTGATAAAAACGGGCAATTTTGTATCCTGTGCTATCAAATATACACTCCATAAAAGAAATAGTG
>WBUV01000346.1 GCA_008933525.1 Bacteroidales bacterium
ATTGGTTTGATATTATTAGAACCAACAGCTTTTATTTCTTTGAGATACTCATCGAGCCAAGCCATAACTGGATCGAAAAAGTTTGAAATATTCTCGGGGTGACTAATTCCAATTATTGAAAAATTCCCTGTTTGAGGTTCAAACTGAACTTCAGGAGAATCTTTTTTTGGGTTTACATGTAATTTTTTCATTGCTTAAAAGGATTTTAGAAAAAGAATGAACGTTAATCAACTGGCTTTGCAATCATATCAAAAGGCACATTTAAAAGCTCAGCAAACTCTTCACCAGCTTCTTCCAATTCAGCATCAAGTTGAGGGTATTTCCATGTTATAAGCACTTCATTCCCATTCTTGTGAAGTTCTTTAAGTTTGTTAAGTAATATCAAAAGCATTTTTGACGAGGCAGTATTGAAATAATCAAAATCCAAAACTAGGTTTGTTGATTTATTAGGATTTTTGATGTAAGAATCCCACCACTGAATCATTGGCAAATAGTACGATTTAACATCCTCAGGTAACGATCTTCCTTGCATAATAAACACACCTGTTCCCTTGTCGAATTCAACATAGGGAGTAATAGCGCTCGATTCAAGGAAAAATCTATCCATAATCTACTTTGATATGGATTGGAAACTAATCATTTTAAAGGGCACCTCAAGCATATCGGCATAATCGGCTCCTGCATCCTGCATATCCTCATCATCTTCCTGATAATACCATTCAATAGTAACATTTTTACCATTGCCATGCATCTCGTTTAACAATTCGAATAATTCAAGAATCATTTTGGAGGAAGCAGTGTTGAAATAATCCATTTTAATTTTAAAGGTTGTTGATGGATTTGGCGACTCAGAGTATCCTTTTATCCATTTCAGAAGTGGATTGTAAAACTCCTTCACGTCCTCAGGTAACGATTTACCTGAAATTTCAAACACATTACCCGCAGGATCAAATATTACATTTGGAGTTTCAGCTGTTCCCTTAATATTTAAAGTATCCATATTTTATTTGTTAGCTACAAAATTAGTTCATGTTAACAAATATAATAATAATCATTCAAAAATCAATCAAAATACTTTTTACTTATACATAAAAATTGTGACCATTAATCAAACAAAATGGGAAAATTGCCTTTTTGTGAATCCAAAATTAGAAAATGTTAATTTTTATTGAGCAGGTTTTTAGGCGTATCGATATGTAAGCAGGCGTAGTAATCGAATCTATCAATAATTTCACCTATTATAAAGGATATAAGAATGACTAAGTTCAATTCTTTTTCAAAAAGCAAGTTTATTAAGGTGACCATTATCCCCACAAAAAATCTGACGAAACCAATTAACGAATTCTTAAACAGTACAGTAGCCTTTGCATACCGAACAATATAAAGAATGGCCTTAACAACCAATAATCCTACTGCAATTGTATTGAGATTAGTAATAAGAAAGCCAAACGTTAAGGCTGTAAGTAAAGTATTTGCACTATGCAAAGGTGTAGAATACTTTTTATCGGCTACAGTGTAAACAAACTCAATGGATATGAGCAGCAATACTCCTAAAATTGAAGCAATAAAAAGTAAAGGTTTAAAATCATTAACAAATAAAGCGATAACCGAACTTCCCAAAAAAAGAATAAAGAATAGAATTTCCCTACTCAACCAGCTCGTTCGTAAATTAAATATCGACCTGTATGCTCTCATTGGTTTACCCAAATGAAGAGTACTAATTGCCATTCCAATAAGCCCTAACAATATATAAACATACCTTAACTCCCCTGTATTTTTAAAGAACGCTAAACCAAAAAACCACCCCACTAAAACAGAGGATATTAGTGTAAAAAATACCAAAGGCCATTCTTTTATTGCATCAATTTTTGTTTGATTTGAAATCAAATCATCATATAGGACATCTTTTCTGTAACCCGAAACAGCCAAATCGAGCGTTGGAATTTTATTTTTGACTTCCTGATTCTTAAAATTAATTCTTGGTTTAGTGGCTCGAGATGTCATGCCTGGAGCATCCGACTTATCATCGATTAGAATATCACCAAAAGAAAGAGCCCCTGTAGGACACGCACTTGTACATGCAGGTGTTAATCCTTCTTTTAGTCGGTCGTTACAAAAGTTACATTTTTCGACCACGCCCTTGTTAGAATTATACTTTGGCGCATCGAAAGGGCAAGCCCATGTACAAAATGTACAACCTATACAGTGGTTAGGATTATGAATTATAGCGTTGGTTTGGTTATCCTTGGTATAGGCTTTAGCGGGACATGACTTTAAGCAAGGAGCATCGTCGCAATGATTACAAGCCAACGAAAGGTTGATAAAACCAGACAAGGGAACTTTAATTGGATTCTGTGAGGAAATTTGTCTCCAGGAAATTGGCGGAGTAGTATGGTTCTCGTTATAACAAGCAACCAAACAGGCATGGCATCCAACACATTTTGAGTAATCGAATATGAACCCCTTTGCCTCCATTTAACTCCTCCTTAACAATTTAACATCTACCCTATTATTATGGAAAGCCGAACCATGGCCCATATCTGTTTCGCGCCCAGCAGAAAGGGCATTTACTGGGGCTCCTTGAGAACTCCACCATCCATTGGGAATTACTACACATCCAACCCTAACCTGAAAACTCAGCTCTGCAACAACTTGAAAGACGCCCCTATCGTTATAAACTTCAATTAAGTCGCCATTTTTAATTGATCTTATCTCTGCATCGGCGGGGTTAATATTTAGTTTCGGAACTCCACTTACCATCTTTATAATCTCAAGATTACCAAACTGAGAATGAATTCGATTTTTTGTATTGGGGCTCATTAAGATTAATGGATACTTAATGCTCGATTCATCCGAAATTTCTTTTGCGGGTTCGTATGTAGGCATACTATTAACACCCCACTTTTCAACCGCTTGCTCCGATAAAAGTTCAATTTTACCTGATGGAGTGTTGAATTTGAAATCGGAAAAAGCTATTTCCTGTAATCCAGGAGCCAATATTGGTCCTTTACTCAACTCGTCGAGCGACAAGGAAGGGAATGCCTTAAGTTTTTGGTTTAAGAAATCTATTACGCCTTCATCACCAGGGGGAATTAGGATTCCATCAAGTTGATTATCCGAAAAACCCAATTTCTTAGCTAACGAGTAGTATATCTCGGTTTCGGGTTTCACCTCCCCTGCAGGTTCCACAACCTTTTGGCGTAACTGAACATAAGGATTCCAGTATGACCCAATAATATCGGTTTGCTCAAACATATTTTTCGCTGGCAACACAATATCTGCTTCAAGAGCAGTATCGGTAAAAAACTGCTCAACCACAACCCTAAAATCGAGATTTCGAAAAGCTTTAAGCACCGTGTTCGTATCGGGATTTTGGGTAACAGGATTTCCACGTTCAACCCACACCATCTTTAATTCAGGATTGGAGGTTTTGAGCATTTCATCGCCTAAGCGTGCGGTAGATATCGATCGACGAGTTATTCCATCGGGTTTATCGGGTGGATAATAGCACATTGGTTCCAGCACATCATCAAAAACATAGCTCTGGAGATTCGCATAGTGCCAACAACCCCCAATTTTACCAATATTTCCTGTAATAACTGACAGGGCAAGAATAGCACGAACAGTTTGACCTCCATTAGTATAGCGTTGCATACCATAACCCGGTATTAGAGTCATTGGTTTAACATTACCAATTTTCCAAGCCAACTGATGAATTAAATCAGTGGGAACTGTTGTAATCTCGCTAGCCCATTCGGGAGTAAAGTGCTGAACATGCTCTTTAAACTCGTTGAATCCTAGAACATTATTATCTATAAAATCTCTATCAATCCAATTATTCTTGATCAAAATATTGGCTATAGCCAATGCTAACGCTGCATCGGTGGAAGGTAATGGTTGAATTAACAACTCTGAACGCTGAGTCGACTCAGTCCTTCGTGGATCAATAACAACCAAACTCGAACCATTATCAAGAGC
>WBUV01000347.1 GCA_008933525.1 Bacteroidales bacterium
GTTTTTACATAATCGTTCTCATCCACATTAAATCCAGCATTTCGTAATCTATCGCCATAATCTTTTCCGTAAAAGCGAAGATGATCGCGTTGTTGGTAGTGCTTTTCGCGTAACTCAGGAGTATTAATCGAAGGATCTTCCAAGGTTTTCTCCATCGATAAATCCATTGGAACCTGAAGAATTGCAAAACCACCCGATTTAAGTACCCGATGTATCTCCTGCATCGCTTTATGGTCGGAGTCCACATGCTCAAGTACGTGGTTACAAATAACAACATCAAACTGTGAATCGGGGAAAGGAATGGCCTGAACGTCCATTTTCACATCGGCCCAAGGCGATATTAAATCGGCAGTTACATAATCTAAGTTACTTTGTTTCTTGAATAATTTTAGGAAACAATACTCTGGAGCAATGTGCAGAACCTTTTGGGGTGCTGTAAAAAAGTTGGTTTTTTCTTTTAAGTACAGCCAAATAAGGCGATGCCTTTCCAACGACATTGAGTGGGGAGCCAATGCGTTCTCCCTAACGTTTGTTCGGCCGTAGGGTAATAGCTTTCGGTACTTTTTCCCTGAAATAGGATCTTCAAAGCGGTTTCCCAAATAAAAAAAACCAAGTATTCTAAGTGCAAAGGCAGCAAAAAGTTGAAGGTAATGCCGTGGAATAAACCTTGTGGTAAAAGATATTAGAAGTTTAATCATCGGGTAACTATTGATTTAGTAAACGATCGATATTCTCGATGTAATCTAGCGAATCGTCAATAAAAAAAGCCAGTTCGGGGATAACGCGTAGTTGGTGCCTTACACGCTTACCAAGTTCTAGCCGAAGGGTTTTAACCTGATGGCGAATCTGTTCAAGGGTTTCGTCAGTTCCTTTTGTGGGAAAAATACTTATATAAACCTTTGCTAGGGCAAGATCGGGGCTAACTCTTACAGATGTTATGGTGATCATTTTACCGGGGAATAATGCTGCACCTTCGCGCTGAAAAATATCTCCTAAGTCTTTCTGAATTAGTCGTGCCACCTTTTGCAATCTGGTTCCTTCCATAGCTGTTTTCTTTTTTGCAAAGATACTTTTAAATAGCGAAAAATTACGACGCTTATAAAGATCTTAGTCAAGTGATTTCGCCGTAATTTAACAGTTGTTTAAAATGCCTCTTGACTTTTTACACTTTTTAAATGTATATTACCAAAATTAAGCCTTGTTAAAAGTAACTTTTTTAACTTTGACAAGTCATATTTTAGGTTACAATATTTTGTTTTAAACACTCTATGAACGAAACGACCATTTATACCCTCCTTAAAATATTAGCCTCCCATGCAGTAAACCATGGTTTCGACACTCATATTGATATTTTTGTTGATGAACTTCTTTCTGAAAATGTTTCGTCGAGGTTTAGGAATGAGTTTGTTGCATACTACCAAGGTCAGAAAAGTGATTCCAGAAAGCAGTTATCCATCGAGGTTGATGTTTTAGATAACGACTCCTTAACAAAGGACACATGCGTTGAACTCCGAAAAACGCTTACAATAGAGGATCGGATAATGATTGTGGTTAAACTTTTTGAGATGTATGAGAAGTTTAAGAACAATCCCAACTTTATCGATTTGCCCGATTTGGTGGCCAATTGCCTAAATGTTGATCCAGCCGACACTAAGTTCATAAAAAGGTTTGTTGCCCTAAATGAGTACGACAGCATTGATCCATTCCGTTTAGTTAAACTTAAAGGATCGCCTAAACTCTCAGATGGCAAAAGTTGCGAGTACAAAAATATCAACCAGCGTGAAATTCCAGGATTAAATGGATGTATCTACTTTTTACTTTTACCCGATATTCAAAGTTACCTGGTCAAGTTTTACGGCGACTCAAAACTCTACCTTGACAGTAAAGAGGTTTTTGCAGAAAAGATCTATCTGTTTCAGGTTGGTTCTACTATAAAGGGATTTGGTATATCTCCCATACATTACAGCACATTGGTTGGCCTTTCGGGAACAAGAGGTGAGGTGCAGCGCGCAATCCTAACTGCCGAGGATATTGAGTATAAGTACAGGAATAGTAAAAATGGTATTAAACCTTTCCGAATTAGTGAGGAATCGGGGCAACTTATTGGAATAATGGGAAGTAGCGGAGTTGGGAAATCTACCCTTCTTAACTTGCTTACTGGAAAACAAAAACCCAATAGGGGCCGAGTTTTAATAAATGGCTACGATATTCACGCCGAAAAACATGCTGTTCAGGGCATAATTGGATTGGTGCCTCAGGACGACCTGCTATTCGAAAACCTGACTGTTTACCAGAACATGTTCTACAATGCCAAGCTCTGCTTTGGCAATTATACCAAAAAGCAAATTGATATTTTGGTAAAAAAGGTTCTAAATGATTTGGAACTATTCGAGATACAGGATCTTAAGGTTGGGTCGCCTTTGAACAAGGTGATAAGTGGAGGCCAACGTAAAAGGTTGAATATTGGGTTAGAGCTACTCCGCGAACCAACTATTTTATTTGTTGATGAGCCAACCAGCGGGCTATCCTCTAGCGATTCCTTGATGGTGATGAAGTTGTTAAAGGCTCAGGCTAACAAGGGGAAATTGGTGATTGCCAATATCCATCAACCATCCGATAAGGTTTTTCGCCTGTTCGATAAGTTGTGGGTTTTGGATAAAGGTGGATATCCAATATACTCTGGAGCACCTCTCGATGCCGTTTCGTATTTCAAACGAATTGTAAACCCAATTTCTTCAACGGATGGAGGATGTTTGAATTGTGGTAGCATAAACCCCGAACAAATCCTTGAGGTTATTGAACGTAAGGAAGTTGATGAGAATGGGAATTTTACAACAAAACGACAGGTTGAGCCTCAGCAATGGTACGATCATTACGTGGAAATAATTCAAAATCATGTTCCTGTTAATGGGCATAAGGAGGCGTTACCAAAGAATAACTTTAGGTTGCCAAACGTATTAAAGCAGCTCAAAATATTCAGCATAAGGAATCTTCTCTCTAAGTTATCGAACAAACAGTATGTTTTGCTAAACCTGTTTGAGCCAATTGTATTAGGCTTAATCCTTTCATTCTTTGTGAAGTACTCGGTAGGCGACGATTATATTTTTGCCAACAACAAAAACCTACCCGCATTCATTTTTATGAGTGTTATAGTATCGCTATTTCTTGGTTTGAGCGTAAGTGCAGAAGAGATTATCGGGGACAGAAAAATTCTTGAGAGGGAATCATTTCTTAACTTGAGTAGATTTAGTTACCTTAATTCAAAGGTTCTTTATCTTTTTGCATTGTCGGCATTACAAATGTTTTTGTTTGTGTTTGTGGGTACAATGATTATTGAGGTACAAGGATTAACACTTCAGTACTGGCTTGTCTTATTCTCTGCAGCCTGTTTTTCGAATCTTTTAGGGTTGATTATTAGCTCTGCAATGAGTTCCGTAGTGACAATCTACATAACTATACCATTTATACTTGTTCCACAAATACTGCTCAGCGGAACAGTTGTTGAGTACGATAATCTGCATCCTACGCTAACCCGAAAAGTTTACGTACCAGTAATAGCTGATATAATGCCATCGCGATGGGCATACGAAGCTCTTGCTGTGGAGCAATTTACTAACAATAGGTTTGAGCGGAACTTTTTTAATTACGATATGGCGGTTAGCCAATCGAACTTTCGATCGTCGTTCCTCATTCCCCGCTTACAGGCTAAACTAGAGGAAAGCATTCGTCTTAGTTCTTCTGAGTCGCCAAATCAACAGCAAATCGGCAAACATGTCAAACTTATTGGCAATGAGCTCGATGCGTTGGTTAAGGCCACAAGTGTACCTCCATTTGAATATACCGAGGATTTAAAAAGGGGAGAATTAAACGATGACATAATAGATGAACTCTCTGGATATCTTTTTTTCCTTAAACGAACCGTTGCCGAAAATTCTAAAAAAGCTATTCACGATAGGGATAGTATCTACAAT
>WBUV01000348.1 GCA_008933525.1 Bacteroidales bacterium
CTCTTAAGGGCATCAAACTTATTACTATCCTTTGTTTTGCTATACCACTTAATTTTTGTGGATCCTTCAAGCGTTTTAAATTCATGAAGTTTTTTGTAGGCATCGGTTTGCTCAAACTTGTTTTTGCTAAGTAGATATTTTTTTCGCTCGGCAAATTCTGCTGATTCAACCTTAGCTTTTAATTCGCTGTATTTGGTAAGGGTCTGCGATCCTTCTATGTTGAAATAATCTTTTAGAGATTTGTCGTTTTGTAATTTGAAATATTTCTTTAGATCGTTGTTGGAACTTAGTTCGTGGAATCGAATTTCCTTCTGGTATTCGGGTGAATTTTCTTTCTTGTGGGTATTCCTATCCTTTTTGTAATCGGGACTTGAAACAAAACTCTTTAATTCCGTAAACTCCTCAGCTAATCCCGATTGTTTTATTTTATTGAAAAAATTTGGTATTTCAGTATTTGCATACTTAAGGTAATTCTTAAATGCAGAATCTTTTAATAATTTCTTCAATTCCTGCTCTGCAATGTATTCAGGGGAGTTTTTAAAAGAAACAGCTTCAACTTCCTGTTTTACTTTAACATATTCTTTAGAGTCGGCCCAACTTTTGAGTTCAAGATATCGAAGCCATTCCTCGGACTGGGCATAATTTATTAATTCTTCGTATTCTGCTTCGAGTGCTTTTTGGGAAGACTCAACAACTTCGGTATCCTTAAAACTGCCAAATAACCGATTGGTAAAAATTTTGAAACTTGAAGGAGTTGTTGCCATTTGCAATGCTTTTGGTTGGAGAAACAGTTAACGTTGTATAGCAATAAAGTTGAAAGGCAGTTTTAGGTGTTCTGCATAGTCTTCGCCTGCTTCAACCATGTCTTCGTCGTCTTCCATGTAGTGCCAGTTCACAACTACCGAATATCCTTTACGGTGAATTTCTCGAAATTTTTCAAGAATTTTGAGTATCATTTTCGACGAAGATGTGTTGTAGTAGTCAAAGCTTAAATCCAGTTCAGTTTTTTGATTTGGATTTGCCATATAAGCATCAATCCATTCCATTATGGGCATGTAAAATGAGGTAACATCCTCAGGAAGCGAGTTGCCTGCAAATACAAACTTTGACTGTTCTTTATCCAATACCACCTTGGGAGTTTCAGTGGTAGGTTCTAAAATGATGTTTTCCATAAAATCAACAGTTTTACCGGCCAACAATAACGATAAAGTTATGTAATATTCTTAAATAAAACAATATTTATGATATTACATGTTTAACACAAATATAAACGCAAAATCCGTTTTAGAGTTATAAAAATATAAAAGTATTTGATGTTTGGCATCAAATACTTCAATTATAATTGCAATTCTAGTAAATTAGTTTAAATCCTTTGCCCCTAACGTTGATTATTTCAATTGTAGGATCGTCGCTTAAGTATTTACGTAATTTGGTGATGTAAACATCCATGCTTCTGGCATTAAAGTAGCTGTCATCAACCCAAATAGTTTTTAGCGCAAAGTTTCTGTCCAAAAGGGTATTTTTGTTGATACATAAATACTTTAGCAATTCACTTTCTTTAGTAGTAAGTTTTCTTGTATCAATATCGTTGGCCAAGGTTTGCTTGGTTGCATCAAAAATGTATTTGCCGATTTGAAACTGTGCCTGCTCTGTCATTGGAGAATCCTTACGCGTACGGCGAAGAATTGCTTCAAGTCTCATGAGAAGCTCCTCAATGCTGAAAGGTTTTGTCATGTAATCATCAGCTCCAAGCGCAAACCCTTCTATTACATCTTCCTTCATCGATTTTGCAGTCAGGAATAGAATAGGCATTGTATTATTAGACATGCGAATCTCTTTGGCAAGAGTAAACCCATCTTTAATGGGCATCATTACATCTAAAATGCAAATATCGTAGTAGTTATTTTGAAAACCCCTGAAGGCTTTATCCCCATCTTTGTAAAGATCCACCTCGTAGTCTTTTGCTTGAAGGTACTCTTTAAGCAAGAAACCTAAGTTTTCATCGTCCTCAGCAAGTAGGACCCGGATTTTTCTATTTTCCATGGTATTCCTTATTAATTGTAAATTAATTATTTCGTTCCGAAGGGCCACTCCAGGGTAAAAATATCGAAAATGTACTTCCTTGTCCGAGAGTACTATCTACCCATATTTTTCCTCCGTGCGCTTCCACTATTTTCTTTACATAACTTAAGCCCAATCCAAAACCTTTCACGTTGTGAACGTTACCACTTGGAACTCTGTAGAATTGGTCAAATATTTTTCGAATATTATCCCGACTAATTCCTACTCCGTTGTCTTTAAAGGCAATAACAATTCCTCCAGTAGCATTCTTTGTAAATATAGTAATTTCTGGGTTCCCATTTTTATATTTTACGGCATTATCTAGCAGATTATTAACAACATTGGTAATGTGAACTTCATCTGCTACAATAAGAGGATTCCCCGCCGCGAGTTCGGTAACTAAAATTCCGTTTTGCGATTGGAGTTGTAAGGCAAAATTTGCCGATACTTTTTTTACAACTTCATGAATATCTATGTCCTTAAGCTTAAGTTTAAGTTTTGTCTTTTCAAAAATAGCCATCTGTAAAACTTTCTCAACCTGTAGGCCAAGTCGCTTACTTTCGTCGGCTATTACTCCTCCTAGGTATCCAAGGTTTTTTCTTTCAATAGGAATGCTTTGGTCGTTTAGCATTTGGGCTGCTAATGAAATTGTTGAGATCGGAGTTTTCAACTCATGCGTCATATTGCTCACAAAGTCATTTTTAATTTCCGAAACTCTTTTTTGGCGGAATATGATGAATAGTGTTACAGAAAAACTTAAGATTATAAGCAAAGTGAGTAAAAATGTTGAGAATGTCATAAGCCCCAGCGAACTTAGAATGTATGTTTTTTGATTAGGAAAGTAAATGGTTAGAAAATACCGACGGGCAAAAAAATCGTTTGGGAATAGCTTGTCTTTTAATACTAATCCCCTTGGATTGGATTTAAACCTTGCACTTCTGTAAATTGCGCTATCTTTTTCGTTTGTGACTTTGTACTCGTAGCGGGCTTCAATCCCTTTTCGTAATAGTTCTCTGCTAATAATTGAATCGAGCAGAGGTTGCGTAATACGCTCTTGAATAGGAAGTTCTATCCGAATTAGCTTGTCAACAATATTTTCTACAAATACTGTTTTATTCATTACTTTGCCATCAATTCCTAAGTCGAGATTAATAGCACCGGAGTTGCTGGTTTTGTTGGCAATGCTGCTTATCGATAAATTATTGCTTGCATTGATGGAGGTAATTGTGCTGTCGAACAAATTTCTGGCTAGCGATGGCAGTTTGATCGTATCTAAATTACTAACGGTAAGTACCTGCTGGCTTATTTGTTTGGTTCTAATTCCGCTTCTAGTTTTATTTAGGATTCCTTGTTGATAGGATAGGCGTGCATCGCCCTTTGTATTTACTGAGTAGTATGGTTTAATTTCATCGATGATTTGAACCACAGTTTCCTGTTTTTCAATCTCATCAATAATTCTTTCCATGGCAAGGCTGGCTGTTTGGGCAAATTGTTCTTCCTTTATTTGTGCAGCAATACGTACCCACTTGGATTGTACTAGCACTAATCCCAGCGATGCTAAAGAAATAACAACGGTTAAAACCCAAAGTAACTTTCTGCTCATACCAACAAAGATAATCTTTATGGTATGGACTCATAAAGGGTTAACACAGTTTAACAGACAGTGATAATTATTTGACAAATCTAGCTTTATGGCTAGTTTTTGGTTGAAGTGGTAAGTTGATAATTGTTATTCTGGGCAAAAGGGATCTTTTCGCTTTATTGATGAAGGCGGGGTTTCAATAGCAGCCATAACTCCATCAATCTTTTTTATGCATTGAATTGTTTGTTTGAATTCTGATTCAGGAATATTGCCGTTAATTTCCAATATAAAATCGATGTTGGCTAGTTG
>WBUV01000349.1 GCA_008933525.1 Bacteroidales bacterium
AAGTATGGTAATATTCTTAATTCTTTGGTCAATACACCATTTAACAGCCTTTGTAAGATCGTTGGAATTTTGGTCGGGATCGTGATGAAGGATACTTTGGTACTTATTCTTCAGATGATCGTTAACAGAGTCTAAATCGCCCACTAATGCATTGGGTGTAATGCATAACGACTCTAAGTGCTCAATGGCTCCATCGCAGCAAACAATCATAGGTGCATGAAGGAGTGTGCTGAGGGGTTTGGGATGTTCGGGAAATTTCCCGTTAGCTAGAATAACTGCTTGCATAACTATTTAGTTGATATTTGTTTTTTCGTTGATGACTGATTGTAAACACAATTAATCCCTCAACATTTCTTTTCTCCATTGATAATAACCCACAAACGACATTGTGGTATAGAACACAAATAGTACCGATGTTGGGTAAAGTCCTTTGTAAATGTATAATCCTAAAGATACTGCATTAACAATAACCCAAAGCCACCAATGCTCAATTATTTTACGAGCCAGCATCCAGGTTGCTGTAATACTTAGCGCTGTTGTAAATGCATCGCCAATTGGAACAGGAGAATCGGTATACTGCTCCAGTATAAATTCGATAACGAAGAAAAAAACTATAGTTACAATAGCAAGCCAAAAAATCTGCTTCTTTGAAACATGAGTTACCTTTAATGAATCGATCTTTCCCTTATTACCGCCATAAAGCCAATGGTATAATCCATAAACACTAATAACCAAGTAGTAAACCTGAAGTCCCATATCGGCATAAAACTTCGACACATAAAAAATGTACACATAAAAGGCCGATGTGATAAAACCCAAGGGCCAAAGCCAAAAGTTTTGCTTTATCTCCAAGTATAAATATATCAGCCCAGCAATAGCGCCAATTACCTCGATGTAGTTGTTTGATAGCCAAGTTATCATTGGGCATTATGTTTTTAAAATTATACTTTACTTGATAAGGAAATGACTCTTTCAGGACTAGCGACTCTGAAAGGTCATTTCCTCCTTAAGCCTTTAAAATTCAACACCTAGTTTTAATGAGAAGTTCCTCGTTGCCTGCGAAAAATAACCATCCTCAATATAATCAGCATCGCCATTGGCAAATTTTGCACGATAAATCCAAGCGTTTGATATATAGTCTGCATTAAACAAATTATTTACCATTAATTGCAAGTAAACAGATTTTGTCCCCTTGAGTTTATAAACGTAGTCGGCCTTAAAGTTGTTTACCCAGTATGCATCCAACTTACGCTCTTCATTTTCAGAATTATCTATAAATTGACTTCCCACATATTTACTAATCAATGCAAACGAAAGATTTTTAAAGGGTATAACGGTTATCTGACCAGCAGAAACAACCGACGGAGAAAATGATATTGTGCTATTTCCAATTTTTTCTGCTTCTTGTGGCAATTGATTCCAATCATTAGAGTTATCATACAAATCAGTATAATGAGTATAATCCTCAATAATATTCTTGCTTAACGTTGAGTTTAAATCTATCTTCAACCAATCCAGGGGTTTCATCCCAAAAATCAACTCAATTCCAGCTCTATAGCTATTAGGAACATTATCCATTTTTGCATAGCCTACATCGGTTAACTCGCCCGTAAGAACTAACTGATCCTTGTAAATCATGTAATAGAAGTTAGCATTAAAGGCAAATTTTTGATGCTTAAACTTATAGCCCAACTCCCAATCGTAAAGTATTTCTGGTTTTGGAATATAATCATCGCCATACTTTTGCCCATCCTTTAAATCGCTACGTGCAGGCTCCCTGTTTGCAATTCCAAAAGAGTAATAAACCTCATGAGAAGACAGAAACTTTATTACTGCGCCAGTTTTCGGGTTGAAAAACTTCCAGTTATGGTTCTGATCAATTCCTGCAATATCTGAATCAAAACCTTTTAGTTTATAGGATACTCCACGATACTGAACATCAGCAAATATGCTCACAATGTCGTTAACTTGCCATGTAGATTTTGCGAATAAATTCCAATCCTTTTTCAAACCATTATTGGTGTACCACTCGTAATTTTTTGGTAACCCAGCATTAACTGACGACCACATAATTCTCCCAAAATGATCGCCATCGTGCTTATTCCATGCTCCGCCCAGAGTAGCATCAACTGATCCTTTAGAGTAGTTTAATGATGAAATCACGCCATAAAATACATTATCCATCCATTTACGTTGGATAAAATCGGCTTCAGAAAACGTCTGTGTTCCAATTACAATATTTGATAAACCATACTTCGAGAACTTCCTATCTTCCTTAAACTCCTCGTAATAACCTTTACCATCGGTCAAATGCAAGGTTGCATTTAAAGTCAAATTCTCAGTTAACGCATGGCTCGATATTAGGTGATAATGTGTTTGCCAGTAGTTATCCTTTTCGTCCTCGTAGTGTTGTGTAATACCATTCTCATCGGTATACAGACCCGCAGGATTGAAACGACGATTAGTCTTAAGCATATAACTCGGTGTTCCATTCCACATAATGTTGGTATGCTCCTCGCCATGAATAATATTAAAACGTACTAAACTCTTTGTTCCGTGCCAAGCTCCTGTGAAAAACATCGACTTATGGTCGGAGCCTGCGCGCTCAATATAACCATCGGAGCGTAACTGTGAGTAACGTCCTTCGAAACTAAATTTACCGTTCACTAAACCAGCACCAACTCTACCTGAAATCTTTTGAGTATTGTATGAACCAGCAAATAAATCGACCGCAGCAAAGGGCTCTGGATTTAAAGTTACGGTTTGAAAATTGACGGTTGCACCAAAAGCCGCAGCACCATTGGTTGATGTACCTACGCCACGTTGTACCTGAACATTATCCACCGATGCAGCAAAGTCTGGCAAATCGACCCAGTACACACCTTGCGATTCAGCATCGTTCAACGGAATACCATTTATAGTAACATTGATACGGGTATGGTCTGTTCCACGAATACGCAACGTTGTATTCCCAATTCCTGTTCCGCCCTCCGATGTTGCTACAACCGAAGGTAACATTTCCAAAAGGTAAGGCACATCAAAGCCTGTATTACTGGCTCGAACCATTTCCTTATCCATTGTGGATTGTGCAATTGGCATACGAGTTGATGCTCTTGTGGCGCTCACCACAACCTCCTCGCACATTAACGATGATTCATTCAGGATGATGTTTACATAAACATTATCGTTTACAGTTACGTCAACCTTTTTTGTATCGTATCCCATATACGACACCACCAAGGTATAATTACCCGATTTTAAACGGTTAATAACAAAACTACCATCTTTACCCGACGAAACTCCCAGTAAAGTATTATCCACCACTACAGTAGCACCCACCAATGGATTACCATTGGTATCGGCAATTCTTCCTCCAATGGAAAACCCACCAAAATCGGATAGATTTGCAAACGCAAACACACCAAAAAACTGCAAAAGCAGTAAAACGTAAAACCTTTTCATTTTTGTAAACCCTTTTTAAGTTGTTCAACATAAATTATCGAACTACCAAAGCGCAATAATGGTGTGCACTCCCAATTGGACTTTGGCTTTCGAACTAAAAAAGGGGGAAGTAAAAAACTTGAGATTGAAAAAAATGTGAAACTCTTTTTCCCTTCGTCAGTATTATCCGAATCAGGTTCAAAGGGTGTAATCTCAGCCTTAAAGGCACCCCCAAAAGTCGGGTCAAAGTTAGAAAGGATTATTGGGGTGTGCAAATGTTTTTGAAGAAGAGCAATTTAATTACACGTCAAATCCAAAAAACAGAAGGGTGTAAAATATTAATAATCTGAATTTTCAAGCAAATCAATATAAACTGGCAAGTGGTCGCTAAAACCACCGTGGTAGCGATAACCCTGAAATGTGCGGAAAGGTTTTTTGCCCACAAAAGCATCGTCGGACTCCAACAAAAAATCGGCACTAAAAACACTTGCACTGGCTGGGGTTGTATAT
>WBUV01000350.1 GCA_008933525.1 Bacteroidales bacterium
ACATAGTTATTGCAAACAAAAGAGGGGGATTTTTTAATCCCCCTCTTTTGTTAGTATTTTTGATCTCTAATCAATCGGATAATCGCCATTCTAAATTGCCATACCAACGATACTATAAATCCAAGTAACGAGAATAGCGCTACCCAGTTTATCAAATATTTTGTCACAGGATTTTCGGCTTTTGATAGCGGAGTGAAGTCTTGAACAACAGTTATTGGTTCCTTATTAATAGTTATATCCTTCTCCAACAGAAGTTTCTGTTTTCGTAGAGCGAGTATTTGGTCATGGTAGAGTTTCATCTCTTTCTCATTCAAAACAACCATTTGAGTGTTGCTTGCTTTTTGAGACTTAGGAATTTCGAAGTATTGGATTTTTTGTAAACTGTCCAGTTTCTTAATTTCAAGATCGATCGATTTAATAAGCTCTTCGCTTTGTGCAATTCTAACTTGATTGTTCTCAATAACAAAATTATTTTTATTAATATATTTCCTTAAACCATCGCGAGCTTTACCAAAAATACTTTCGCTGTAAACTTCAAGTTTTATATAAAAGAAGTTCGACAATCGTCTAATTGATGTATCTCTAGGGTTGAATTCTTCTTTATAGTCAACATAATCTGCTAATCCATCCTTGTTTACATCTATTCCATAATATGCCCCAATTGATTTTATTTGTAGGGCTTCGTCTTTATTAATATCTAGATAATTTGCGGCTATGGATTGATTTCCCCCTTTAAATAAATCATCTAGCAAGTTAATTGAGGATACAACGTAGGTATTATTTAAAGCATTTGAAATTGCCACCATTTCCGATGAGTAGTATCTCGGTGTTGCCATAAAAAAAACGTATCCTACAATAGCACCAATAATACTGAACGATATAATCCACAACGATTTACGAATTAGTAAAAGAAAAAAATCATGTAATCTATTAATAATCCACATTACGCCTTTCTTGATTGAATTGCCAATTTTATTGAATAGTTCAATTAGGTCAATTTCATCTGAAGCTTGTGGTTTGGTAATTTGATCGTTACTCATAAATATATTTTTGTTAGATTGTTTTTAATTACTATTTGCACAACAAATATATTACTTTTGTTCGAAAAAACTGAAATGAATAAAATTCTTGTTACAGGTGGTGCTGGTTATATTGGTTCGCATACTGTTGTTGAATTGATGAATTCATGGTACGAAGTCGTTATTGTTGATAACTTCTCCAATTCAAACCCTGGTTCAATTGATGGTATTGAGCGCATTATTGGTCGCAGACCAGTTTTGGTTGAGGCCGATTGTTCCGATTATTCTCAGATGCATGAGTTGTTCAAAAAGCATAGTGATATTGCTGGGGTTATTCATTTTGCGGCGTTAAAAGCTGTAGGTGAGAGTGTTGAAAAACCACTGGAGTACTATAGAAATAATATCCTATCGATTATAAATCTTTTGTCGTTGTTGAGGGAATTTGGTGGCAAACACTTTGTTTTCTCTAGTTCTTGCACAGTTTACGGACAGCCCGACGTTTTACCCGTAACAGAACAATCGCCTTTAAAGCCTGCTATGTCTCCTTATGGAAATACGAAAAAAGTTGGAGAGGATATCATTCGAGATACCGTTTTGGCCAGTGCCAATATTTCCGCTATTGCTTTGCGGTATTTTAATCCGATTGGTGCACATCCTTCCTCTGAGATTGGTGAGTTACCCCTAGGCAAACCCGATAATTTAGTGCCATTTATTACCCAAACGGCTGCTGGCATACGTCCAAAACTTCAGATATTTGGTAATGATTACAATTCGCCAGATGGAACAGCTATTCGTGATTATTTCCACGTGGTTGATTTGGCCAAAGCGCATGTTTTGGCATTGGATAGGCTATTTAAAGGCTCAAATAAGAGTAACTTTGAGGTTTTCAATGTTGGTGCCGGACAAGGTGTAACTGTGCTGGAGATTGTTAAGGCATTTGAGAAAGTTTCTGGGAAGAAGTTAAACTACGAAATTGTTGGACGTAGAGCGGGCGATATTGAGAAAGTATGGGCCGATACATCTTTAGCGGAAAAGGAATTGGGATGGAAAGTGAAGAGTTCACTAGAAGATGCACTATTAACCGCTTGGAACTGGGAAAAGAAGGTTCGAGGGATTTAATCCGTGATTTTATAAGAGTTCCCGTTATGCTGAACTTGTTTCAGCTTCTCAAAAAAAAGGGAGACCCTGAAACAAGTTCAGGGAGACAGGTCATCAATGAACAACTAAAAAGGAGCACTCGCTCCTTTTGTCGTTTATGTTTATCAGCATCAAAATAAATCTTAATGAATCGATAGAAATAGGGTAATTTTGACTGCCATTATTTTGGCAAATTTGTTTAATAACTTAAATCATTTAAAATGAACAAAAAGTATTTGATTAATGGGCAGTTCGGCTATTTCAGAAAATGGTCCAACAAGAGTTACAGCGTTTTTAGCAGTATTAAAAAGGTAGTGTTGATTGGCGTTTTGCCTTTAACCTATAATCTTTTGGCTTTGCCAATGGCTACGTTCGGACAGAGTGATACTGTGTCGATAAGTAAAAATGTGGACATCAATGAAGTTGTAATAAATGCTAACCGCAAAGCGTCCACCTACTCAGAACTTACTAGGGTAGTAAGAGTTGTATCGCGCGATGAGTTGGGGACGCAGCAAGCCACATCGTTACAGGAGATACTGGAACGTGTGGCATCGGTTGACATCAGGCAGCGCGGAGGCCACGGTGTTCAAGCCGATATTAATTTCCGCGGAGGTACTTTCGACCAAACATTAGTTCTTTTAAACGGAGTAAACATCAGCGACCCTCAAACAGGGCACCACAGTATGAATATTCCAATCAGCATTGAGTCAATTCAACGAATTGAAATTCTTCAGGGTCCAGGTGCTCGCGAGTTCGGCCAAGGCGCATTTGCAGGAGCAATCAACATTATCACTGAGCCCGAAAATCAAAACAATATTCAGCAATCTACCTTTGCAGGCAATTATGGTTTGTTTAAAACCAGCCTCAGTAGCAATTTTGGAACAAAACAGTTCCGAACATTTATAGCAACCTCGTACGATAAATCCGATGGGTATATTCAGAATACTGATTTCGCAAGTACCAATATTTACCTACACTCAACTTTAAAGTCTAGCGTTGGTCAAATCTCATTATTTTCTGGTTATCAGGATAAAGGGTTTGGCTCCAATAGTTTTTACACGGCCAAGTATCCAAATCAGTACGAGGCTACTAAATCGTTACTTGGCGGTTTAAAATATCAAAAGGAGATAAACCAGATTAATATCGGATTTGATGCTTACTACAGAACCCACCTCGATAGATTTGAACTTTTTAGGGATAATCCTGCCGTATGGTACACCGGCCATAATTACCATAAAACTGATGTTTATGGTGTGAAACCATCATTCCAGTTTGCAAATAAGTATAGCAAAACTGTACTTGGTGTAGAGTTGCGAAGGGAAGAAATTTTAAGCAATAAACTTGGCGATTCGCTTGTTAATCCAATAGAGGTTTGGGGTGAGGATAGCGTATTCTACTACAAAGGTGGAAGTCGAAACATGCTAAACGCTTTTTTGTCAGAAACTCTTTATTTAGGCGATTTTATTATTGCAGGGGGCATTCAGTATTCTTACAATAATAAGTATAATAGTATTTGGACATGGGGAGGTGATGTTTCGTATCTACTTAACCAAAATCTCAGGTTCTTTTCATCTATTAATAGGACATTCCGTACTCCAACGTATACCGATTTGTACTACGAGGGAGCAACCAATATAGGCAATCCAAATCTAAATCCGGAGTTTGCTACAACCTATGAGTTTGGAACAAAGTATAATAGTAAATTAATTTCTGCTCAGATAGCAGCATTTTATCGTAAAGGTGAAGATATCATCGACTGGGTAAAAGGAACTACAGATACTAAATGGCGTACAGT
>WBUV01000351.1 GCA_008933525.1 Bacteroidales bacterium
AAATTCAGATATAAACTTTGATGGCTCACTTGATCTATTTATTGCAAATAGAAATAAATTTACTGGAGACAACGTGGGTTATAACTATATTTTAAAAAATATTCCTAACGGGAATAGTTGGATTAGCATTAAATGTAAAGGAACTGTATCTAATTCTATGGCTATTGGCTCCAAGATTAAAGTTAAAGCAAATATTAATGGAAAGGATTGCTGGCAACTTAGAGAGATTAATTCTATTAGTGGTTTTGCCAGCCAGAATAGTTATAGAGTGCACTTTGGATTAGGCGATGCAACTACTATTGACTCACTAATAATCATTTGGTCATCAGGTTATGTCTGGGACACAACCAATGTGCAAGTAAATCAGTTTTTAACTATATCAGAAGAAGGAATTTTCAGAATTAGTACCGATGTTAATAACGAAAATCTTGGCTCGGTTAGTGGAGAAGGTCTTTATAGCAAGGATTCGTTGGTTGTGCTAAAAGCAAAACCATTTGGAGGCAATTACTTTGTTAACTGGATAGAAAATGGAACCGTGGTTTCAACTGATAGTGTTTATTCATTTATTGCGACATCTCCAAGAACTCTAGTTGCAAATTTTAAGTCTTATTTTGATGAAGTGGCCGAGTTGACTCTGGTTGGAATTGAAAGTGGAAATTTAAAATGGGTAGATTTTGATGCTGATGGTGATTTAGACATTTCTATAATAGGACATAATTACCCTGATTATTTATTCAAATTATATAAAAATCGAGGTGATGGAGCATTTGAGGAGGTTTCTGGATTAAATATTCCAGGATTATTTGCTGCAAATTTCGCTTGGAACGATATTGATGGTGATAATTTGATAGATCTACTTATAATGGGGGTTAACGAATCGTCAGAGTATATCTCAAAATTATTTAAAAATTTGGGAAGCGGTCAATTCGAAGAGATTGCAGGAGTTGGATTGCCTGGTGTGTACAATGGAAAATGTTCTTTAGAGGATTTAAATAAGGATGGTCTCCCAGATGTAATTCTTCAAGGATTTGATATCTCTGGATTTTCTAAATTATTTATTTATAAGAATATAGGTAGAAAAGTATTTCAAAAGGTTAATCATAATATTGTTGATTCAATTTATGTAACGAATTATGTTTGTGAGGACTTGAATAAAGATGGGTACCCTGATATTATAATAAGTACATATGATAATTCTCCGCCATTACGAACATACTATAATAAAGGCAACTTCATTTTTCAAAGAATTGATAACAATGGAATAATCTCAAAATCTCCAACATCAATGGTTCTGAGGGATTTTAATAACGATGGAAAAATGGATTTTGTTTCTTCAGGATATGATAAATTAAATAATGTTAGTACAAAAGTGTTCTATAATCAGAATGATACTTTGTTTATTGATGATACAAGCGCTTTTTTACCTTATGTAAACTATGGAGGGCTTACTAGTTGCGATGTAGATAATAATGGTTGGTCTGATATTGTGATTAGTGACAATTATTTAGATAAGGCACCAATTTATAGTAATAATGGCGATAGTTCCTTTACAGTTCGTTCAAGTTTACCTAAAATTGACAGAGGCAAAATTAGCTGGGGAGATTATAATAACGATGGTAGGATGGATGTTTTGCTATCCAGACATGTTAATAGCGGCTATATCACGGGATTATATAGGCAAAGTTTAGGAGTAATTAATAGTAAGCCTAATGCAATCTCAAACCTTAGGACTACATTTAATCTAAATACCGTAGTGTTAAATTGGGACAAAACTACAGATGCTGAAACCTCTCAGGACGGTCTAAGTTATAACCTGTACATTTATAACGTTGATAGCAGTAAATATGTGATATCCCCCAATGCTAAAGTTGATGGAGAATCGAATAATGGAGAAAGATTTGTTGCTGAATTAGGCAATGTAAGGTACAATTCGAATGGTTTTGTAATTAATCTTCCTAAGGGTAATTATAAATGGAGCGTGCAGGCCATTGATGGGGCATTGGAGGGTGGTCCATTTGCTATGGCTCAAACATTTTCAATAATAACTAATAGTATTGAGGTTGCTGTTCAGCCTGAGTATTCAGGTGTAGTTTATGGTGCTGGTAAGTATACTAATGGAGAAGACGTTGTTCTTGTTGCCGATCCTTATGCAGGAGCAACTTTTATTAATTGGACCGAAGGTAATGAGATTGTATCTACCAATGATACTTTAGTGTTAAATGCAAATAGAGATAGAAATCTTGTAGCCAATTTTCAAACATCATTCTGTCAGCAGGAATTTAATTTAATTGCGAACAAATTTGGTGATATTAATTGGATTGATTTTGATGGTGATGGTGATTTAGATCTTTCTTTTGCCGATAAAAGCGGTGGAATTGATAATCATTTAATTATTTATAGAAACGATGATAATGATCGGTTTACATTAATAGAGCCTTCCGGAATTGTTGCAGAGGCTATCATAAATTTATGTTGGACAGATTATAACGGGGATAATAAGTTAGATCTTTTTGTTACTGCATACAATTCGGGTAATTACAATGGAGTTTTTTATTTAGGCAATGGCAATGGGGTTTTTACAAAACTGGATGGATTTTATTTTGATCCTTTGACTAATAATAGTATTTGTAAAATAGTTGATGTAAATAATGATGGATTTCTCGATGTATTCATTAGTGGGTCACTGCCTGAAGATCCAAATAATCGTAAGACATATCTATATATTAATAGGATGGGCACTGAGTTTATTAGAAATGAACCCCTGCTAGTTGGCTATACCGATGCAATTGCTGAATGGATGGATTTCGATAACGATGGTGATCTCGATTTAATTATTGCAGGTACTGGGAACTATCCTATTGCTACATATAAAAACGATGGAGAGGGAAATATGAGTTTATGGGATAACACTTTCGGTTATTGGGTCGATTGTAGTTTTGCTGCTGCTGATTTTAATAACGATGGCTGGATTGATATAGTATGTTCCGGACGAATATCCTCACTCGGATTCAAAAACAAACTACTACTTAATGATGGAACAGGACACTTTATTGAGCAGGAGTTGAGTGATGAATCTGTTCGTTCTAACCCTGACATTTCTACTATAGATTACGATAATGATGGTTTTACGGATTTCTATATAACTGGATTGTCAAGTGATTATTCAGAAAAGTTAACAACAATATATAAAAATGTTGATGGAGTTTCTTTTGTAAAACAACCAGGAGCAATAATAACTCCTTTTGCTAATACTCGGTTTAGTTGGGGCGATTATAATAGCGATGGAAAAATTGATCTTGTTTTGTCTGGAACAATTGGTTCTAATTATGCAACCAAAGTATACAAGAATTACACACCCTCAATAAATACAAAACCAACAAAACTAACTAACCTAAGTTCAACTGTTATTGATCAAAGTGTATCATTTAAGTGGAATAAAGGAAGCGATGAACAAACCCCTCAAGATGCTCTAACTTATAATTTATACATTTATAATGTTGATAGTAGTAAATATTTAATTTCCCCATTGGCTAAAGTCAATAATGAAACAGATAATGGAAAGCGCTTTATATCCAGCCAGGGATTTATTACATTTAGTTCAAGTGGATATTCAGTTGAACTCCCAAAGGGTAATTATAAATGGAGCGTACAGGCAATTGATGGTGGTTTAATGGGAGGCGATTTTGCTGAGGAGAAAAGTTTCATTGTAAATACAACTGAAATAAACAGTAGTTTATCTAATGAATTAATTGAAATTTTCCCTAATCCAACGTCAGATCATATATTTATTAATTCAGAAGTGGAATGTAATTTGATTGTAACTGATATTGTTGGAAAGACTTGCTTTGAGTGTAAAATCAATCTGGGCAAATACAATCTCGATTTATTTGATTTTAGGCCAGGTATGTACCTGTTCAAGTTCAAATACGAAAATCAAACTAAAATAGAT
>WBUV01000352.1 GCA_008933525.1 Bacteroidales bacterium
CTATGGAACTACAGTAGATACTATATGTACAATTAATCAGATAAACCCAAATGATATTCTGAGTCTTGGGCAAAAACTGAAAATCAGATAGCGAGATGATTTTTTATTAAATTACATGATTATTTCTCGATTGAATGAAAAGTAGTAATGAGGATTTGGATAGTAGAGGTTTCCTTGTAGAAGGAGAGGAGATTGCTTTTGTAAATCTTCATAATTACCAGAAACTTGAGTTGTTGAGAAGTTCCATTCCAAAGGAACGATCATTGGGGGCAAGACTGGCTAAAAGCATTGGAGAGCCTTCCGTTTCGGAATTGATAGAGGCTCTTAAGGTTGAGAAAAAGCTTTACCCGAAAATTGAGATATGCAATACACTAGTTGGATTTGGAGAAATCTCCATTAAACCATTGATTGAGAATTTAGGGCAAATTGGAAATAATCAACATAAAGATATACCTACAAAGGCGTTTGAAAAGGATAGTTACCCTTTACCAAGGGATATTGCGGCGAGAACTCTTGCATATATTGGAAAGGATGCGCTACCAGACCTATTAAAAGTTCTGGTAGAGGATGATTTTTCTAAATTAAGCGAAGCCATTGATGCCGTTGGGTTTATCTGCTTTTACAATTATCAACTAGATATTTACTGTAAGCTTATTGCTTGTTACAAATCCAATATTGGCAACGATTTAATTCGGTGGAAACTTGTTAGAGCCATGAGTGGATTTCCTGAAAGTTTAGAATTTTTAATGGAACAAAGGGCTATTTGTGTGGATTTAGCTATTAAACAGGAAATAGATAGAAGTATTAGGCTGATAAATAAAAGGAACGATTCTAACGGAGTTCATTCCATTTCTCAATAATCCCGAAGATTAAAAAAACTATTCCCGCAAGTATCAATAAACTACCGCCAATTATTTTGCTAGTTCTAAATATAAAGAAACTCGTATAAGCCAGATATATTAGTAATGCACCAAATGCAATAGATACAATTCCCCAGATTATTTTGTGCCTTTCAAAATTGATTAATGGTGTGCTTTTTATCCTTTCTACCTTGTAATCATCGGGTTTATTGTCAAGGGTGTTAGGGTTGTAGTCGAGCACTGAGGTATCTCCATTCAATAGTCCTTTAGCCTGATAATCGGTGATTAATTCACGGCTTAAAGCGGTTAATACAGCGGCATCGTAAAGTAAGGGACTGTCTGCTCTATCCTGATTTAATATGATGTCGAATAATTCGTCATCGGAATTACTGTTCATCTCCTCGAGGTAGGGGTTTATTATTGTCATATTGCTTAGTATATGATTTTTCGTTAAGCAATTTACATCATATATCAATTTAAAAAAATAAAACCCTCCGAAGAGGGTCTTATTTTGATTAGGAATACCAAAAATTATTTCCATACAGGCACTCTACCATAGGTATAAGGTGCATTTTTATCGTCCATCATTTTGCGAGCTTCAATAATTTTTACCTCGGCCACATTTCTAATGCGCTCTAATACTGGAGGGAATTCCTCTATAAGTATATTGAATAACATAGTTGATGTGCCAGTTATATCGGCTGTGCTGTTGATCTGAGTCTCTATAAGATCGCTTAATCTTCCGTAAAGTGGCGCATCGAGTGGAGGTAGTTCTTCGGAACTTGCCTTTGGCTCGTACCCGTTGAAAATTAAATTAATCTCATTTATTTCTGTCTCAATTTCGTTCAGCATTGGAATCAGTTTTTCGTGAGCAGCAGGTAACGCTAGGGCTGTTTGTTTCATAGCAATAACTTCTTTCCTTAAATCGTTGTTCAGTTGCATTGCACCAACCATGGCTTTCGATAGGTTCGAAATTTCCTTGTGGAAAGCAACCATCTTTTCGCGGTTTTGAACAGGTATGGTGTTGTTTTTAAGCGCTTTAACGTTGAATTTTGCAGGTTTAGATAATGGCTTGACATTACCATTCTGTACCATCGCAATTTCAACGGAGTATGTTCCAGGAAGCACATAAACATTCCCATTCCTTTTAGCAAATGGGTCGAATTTATCTGATTTTTGAATTCTGGTATTATCGTAGCACAAATACCAGTTGAAACGTTGAATTCCTTTTGCTGGCGTTTGAATCATTGTCCTTATAACAGAACCATCATTGTCACGAATAGTTACAAGTAGGTACGCTGGAACTTCGTTTTTTTCTGTTTCAAGTTCTGCAAAGCTAGGTTGCGGAATTGGTTTGCTATCCTTAAATAGTTTCTTTTCTGCCTCCTGACGGATTTGTTTCTTGGTTTTAGGAACATCCTTTAGGTAAAGTGTGAATGTTGCGCCAAACTCTGGATTTGGTGCAGTATAGTATGTTGCACCTTGTCCATACTTTTTGCCTGTTTGAATGTATAGCAAAGCATCTTTAACTGAAAACAAATGACTTTCGGAGTTTGGAAGATCGCCAGTTAGTTCGCGAAGCGGAGCGTAGTTGTCGAGAATGTAAAAACCACGACCGAATGTTGCTATTACCAAATCGCTCTCGCGTTTCTGAATTGCCATATCGTAAACAGCTACGGAGGGTAAGCCCGATTTGAACTCAACCCAACTTTGTCCACCGTTAATGGAGAAGAATGCACCAAACTCAGTTCCAACGAAAAGTAGATCTGGCTTTACAAAATCCTGTTCAATGGTATGAACCGAACCATTTTCTGGAAGATTCGCTGCAATTGATGTCCATGTTTTACCTTTATCGGTACTTTTTAGGATGTATGGTTTAAAATCATCGCGTTTAAGGTTTCGGAGCGATGCAAAAACAACATTCTCATCGAAGCGTGATGCATAAATATCGCTTACATAGCTGTACTCTGGAACACCTGGAAATGCTGATATTTTTCTCCATGTTTTACCTGCATCTTCGGTAACTTGAATTAATCCATCGTCGGTACCAACATAAATCAAATCCTCCTTAACAGGCGACTCATCCAACGAAACTATGGTTCCGAATAACGATGTGGAAACATCCTTAGCAACAGCATCAATACTCCAGAACTTACCCATTACTGGCCATGTGTTACGGTCGATTTGGGCTGTTAAATCATCGGAAATAACTTGCCATGTATTACCTCGATCGTCGCTACGGAAAAGTTTATTAGCAGCAAAGTATAGTCGGGTAGGAGAGTGAGGGCTTATAATAAGTGGTGAGTCCCAGTTCCAGCGGTAAGTTTTTTCGCCTTTGCGGGGTTGAGGTTTAATATAGATTGTTTCGCCAGTTTTCTTATCGTATCGAACTAAATTTCCATACTGCCATTCAGAGTAAACTATATCGGGGTTTGTAGGGTCAACTCTCGACCAGAAACCATCGCCACCAACAGTTACAATCCATTCGCCACTTGTAACACCTCCGCTTGATACGTTTTGCGATGGGCCGCCAAGTGTGTTATTGTCTTGGGTTCCACCGTAGACATTGTAGAATGGTTCAGCATTATCAGTTGTTACTCTGTAGAATTGAGTTACAGGTAGGTTTGAAACTTGATACCATTCGCCTTGGTCGATATTATATGTGATGTAAATACCCCCATCGCCACCAATCATAACATGTTTGTTGTCGTTGGGATCAATCCAAAGGGCGTGATCATCAACGTGCCTATCGTTATTGCTAACTCTCGACCAGTTTTTTCCTCCATCGTTAGTCACAAATGTGATTGTTTCTACGGAGTACACTTTGTCGAACTGAACAGGATCACAGAATATTTCGTTGTAGTACTGACCGCTCGATGCGTGGTCGCTCATTTTTTTCCACGATTCTCCTCTATTTGTGGAACGATAGAACCCGCTAGCATCGTTTGCTGCCTCAATAATTGCGTAAATCACATCTGGATTTTGGGGTGATATGGCAATGCCAATACCGCCCATATCCTCTTTAGGCAATCCATCCGTTAGTTTACGCCAAGTTTTGCCCCCATCTTCCGATTTATGTATT
>WBUV01000353.1 GCA_008933525.1 Bacteroidales bacterium
TCGGATATAAACCCATATGTAAGTTACGACAATTTCACAACTAAACTTAAACAAATTGATTTAGATTAGTTTATCTAAAACTATATTGAAACAAAATAAAGCTCAAAATTTTTTTAATTTTTTTTTTGAGTAGAAAATGGTCTAAAACGATTGATGTTTGCCACAAATCTTAAAACTATGGCAATATCAATCGTAACCCAAGAAGAACTAAAACAGTTCAAATCAGAACTCCTTGAAGAAATCAAGGGGATTATCTCTCAGCAAGGGAGCAATGGTAAAAAATGGCTTAGAAGCCATGAAGTCCGAAAACTTTTAGGAAACATTTCTCCAGGCAAACTCCAGGATATGCGAAATAAAGGGGAACTCCCCTTTACCCGCATTGGAGGTACATTATTCTATGATCCATCGGATGTTGCAAAAGTGATGGATAAGTGTAAACATAATAATGTATAGTCATGCCTGCCAAATACAGATCAATCCAAACAAGTTTTTGGAACGACACGTGGGTAATTCAACTTACTCCAGAGCAAAAGTATTTCTACATATACCTACTTACAAATCCCAAAGTAAGTCAGTGTGGCATATACGAGATCTCACTCAAGCAGATTGAATTTGAGACTGGTTACAACAGAGACACCATTGAAAAACTCCTTAAAATTTTCGAGAAGAAAGGAAAAATTAAGTTTAGCATAAACACGTCTGAAATTTGTATCACGAATTTCAGCAAGTACAACTACAACTCTTCTCCGAAAGTTATGATACACATTATTAATGAATTAAATAAGGTTAAGGATAAATCGCTTATACAGTATATATATGGTATCGATACTATATATAAGGGGTATGTAAACCCTAGCGATACCATTTCGCAAGAAAAACAAAAAGAACAAGAAAAAGGAAAAGAGAAACAAAAAGAAGTGCCTGATGTAGTGTTGATTAAAAATTTTCTAGAGTATTTCGGTTTTAAAGAACAGGAAAATAAGGAAAAATACACCGAAGTTGAGCAATTTGTCAATTGGCTAATAAACAGCAATATGCTCAATACTTTTAAAAAACAATTCGATGCATATAAAGCCTATAAAGTAATTGCTAACGAAAAGATACACGGCTTCAAATCATTCATTGGCAACCCACTTGACAATTATAAAGATGGAGGCTGGCAAGCCGAAAACTGGATTCACAAACTCAGATTATTAGAAGAACATAAACCATCAGCAAAAGAAAAGAAGGATTTACAGGAAAATTACCAAACAAAAATCCAAGATCATGCAGCCTCAAACCTATAATATTGAATCAATTCTTGATGACATCGTTGTTATTGGGAAATCAATCATACCAGATTTCAATTTGGATGAAGATTTATATAGGGTTTATACTATTCTGGCGATGTATTTTTTTTACGATCCAAGGTTCGAGAAGTTAAATCCTAACTACAAATTGTCTAAAGGCTTATTGATAAGAGGAAATGTTGGAACTGGTAAAACGCTCTGCCTACTCACCAATCTGAAACTCTTAAAAACAATCAATCATCCAAACTACTTTGTTTTCTACAGTACAAATGATGTTGTACAGGATTACTTGATCAATGGTGAAGAAAGACTCCTTATTCACGGATCTCAGAGTTTCAAAAGAATAAGTGGCAACTATAGCAAAAATCATCCTGTTACGAGATGTTATGACGATTTGGGAATTGAGAGCAAGAAGATTAAGTATTATGGGAATGAACGAAATCTTATGGCAGATATACTCCTAAAACGCTATGATCTATTTATTTCGACTGGACTAAAAACTATAGTATCTACAAACTATAGTCCTGATGAGATAGAAGAATACTATGGCTACAGAATAAGAAGCAGGCTGCGAGAAATGATGAACGATATTGTATTTGAGGGTGATGATAGAAGAAAATAGATCAACCATGAAAGCAAACCTCAAGCACATCCCTCTAAAGGTAGTGGAAGGGTTAAAGCGAGATAGTGGCCTTGTAGGCCTTTTATCTCGATTTTCTCGCTTCGCTTGAAAATGATTTGCTCACTTCATTCGCAAATAAAGAACTAAGAAAATGGCAGTAGTCAAAAGAACTAAGATATTCAGGGTAAGACTTACGTTTACGGAAAATGCCTTAATAAAGCGCAAAGCCAAGGATGCTGGCAGAACACAATCTAGATTTGTAAGAGAAGCTGCACTTGGAGTTGAAATTAAACCAAAACAATTTACCGACGATGAAAAGGCACTTTACAAAACATTGGTAGGTCTTGCAAATAATATGAACCAAATCGCAAAGAGGTATAATATAGGTGATAGAATGTACCTAGAACTAGACAAAGCACTTGTGGATATTAGAATTATAATTCAAAGACTTCTTAGTAGTGGTAGGTAAGACAAAAACAGGTAGTGGCTTTAAGGGGGTTATTTACTACAACCTTCAAAAGTCGAAAGATTCAGAGATTCTATTCTCCAATGGATTGGCCAGTAATGATATGAAAGGGCTTATCAAGGAGTTTGAGACAATCAGGGGAGAAAATCCGAACATTTCAAAACCAGTTTGGCATACATCCCTATCATTTGCTCATGAGGACAATATCTCAAATGATAAGATGGCTGAAATAGCCCAGAAGTTTATGGAAAAGGCTGGATTCAGCCTAGAAAACAACCAGTTTATTGTTATAAAGCACAACGATAAAGACCACAGGCACTGCCATATAGTCTCCAATCGAGTAGGATTTAATGGTCGAGCAGTTAGCGATTTCTTCTTTAAATCTAAAACTGTTCAATGGGCAAAGGAACTGGAAAAAGAGTATGGGCTTACAGTTGTACAGGAAGTTGCCAAAGCCAGGAAGGTTGAAAAAAACAATGAATTTATACCTGATAAAGAACAACTAAAAGAAACTATCACTAAAACGTTAGAAAGCAAAGGTATTACTTCTCTGGAAGAACTATCACTGAAACTAAAGGAAAAAGGTGTTGATATGGAAATACTGAAGCACTCCAGAACAGGCAAGGAATATGGAGTAAACTTTAAGATTGGTGAAAATACCTATAAGGGCTCTGACTTAGGGAAAAAGTTTGCTTACAAGGCTCTTTATAGCAACTTAAGCCCTGCGCTAAAAATAGCCACAAAAATTATAAGTAAAGGAATTTCAAATGGACTCTAAAACTTAAACCATATGACAAACGAAGAAAAAACATTAGCAGCAATTGAGGAAGTAGGGAATCAACTCAATGAACTAAAGAAAACCTTAGGCCAGAATAAAGAAAAAACTGAGATTGACCTTTCGCCAATAATTAAGAAATTATCAAGCATAGATGAACCACTAAAAGAACTAAACCGAAGACAATACTCCTGTGAATATGGAATAAATCAAATTAGCGAATCTTTAAAAAACTTACGTTCACGTATAGAAGAAAAGAGAAGCGAAGTAGTACACCGAGTTATTGAGATTAAGCAACCACATTGGTGGATTATTGGCATAGCCAGTTACTTTATAATAAGCTTTGGAATTTGTTTTTGGCTAGTGCAAAAAAACATAAGCCTTAATGAAATCATTTTGAGCAAAGATGCTAATGATTTTAAGTATAGATACCTGAAGTTAAAAGGCTATGAACTAAATGATATGCGGAAAGAAATTAGAAATACAACGGAGTTGATACAATCAATGGACTACCATTACTCCAAGAAGAAGGATGAAATCCAAAACTATGTTATAAAGCGAGAAGAAGAACTGAGACAACTTTTTGAGGCCAACGAAATTGCAAAGCAGAAAGAGATTGAAGATAGAAAAGCTAAAGCAGATGCTCAGGAACTTAATCGCAGAATAAACAATTAACAGATAATCAGCCAGAACTCAATGCTTAACCTAAGCCGGTTAAGCATTTTTAATATCATATTATTCAAAATATCGCCAATAACATAAATACTGG